>NZ_DGTE01000006.1:0-70761 GCF_002393675.1 Streptococcus sp. UBA4344 | reverse complement strand
AGTGAATCTGTGCAGTATGAAGCCCTTGCCGAAGGTACATATGAAGAATATTATCGAACTTATCAATTTGATAAAAGTGGTAAATTTTATAGTTACTATTATCAAAAGGCTGATGTATGGAAAGATGTTTATGATAAAAGTGATATAAGAAAACAAGAGGCACAAGGATATGTTGATGAGGTTATCAATCCCATTGTCGAAAAAATGGAGGTAAAACCCAAAGTCAACTTACAATGGTTATTTAACAAAAAATATCAAAAAAGATTTACATTAAATAATTAGTTCATCATATAATAAAACTATTTTTCTTTTAAGAGATATGATAGAATAAGCTAAGCGATAAACTTTAACACAAAACTAGCAACCTCATCTGAGATTGCTAGTTTTTTCTATATTCTAAAACGGTTCATCCACATCGACTGGAACAGCTTGAAACGGTTGAGATTGTTGTTGCTCCAGTTGCACAAAGACGGTTTGTTGACTTTGGCGTCGTTTTTCAGCTGCAGTTTTATTTTCCAAAAAAGTAATACCAGCAATTTGGGCTGGAGCAAGATACTGATGAGTTCTGCGCTGACCATTTTTATCAGTATAAACACGTTGAATAATCTCTCCTTTAATCAAAATAGGTGAACCTTTTGATAAGCTTTGTGCCATAATCTCAGCTTGTTTGCCATAGACTTGAACTGGAAAGAAGGTAGAAAGAGGCTGTTGTTGCTCATCTAATAAGCTAGAGTCACAAACAAAATCAAATTTGAAACTAACATTTCCATTTGCAGTTTTTCCAACCGCATCTTCTGGAATATTGGCCACACGGCCATTGGCAATAAATTCTTGCATTGGTTTTCCTCACTTTCTGGTTAACAGACAGTTTACCTGCTCCAAGCAACAAGCCACCTAGAAGATTTAAGGCACAAATAAGGTGACTTGCTGGTCAGAACAGGTAAGACCTGTCCTAATCTTAATTAGTTTTCTTTGCGCTTACGAACCCCAACGATTCCAAGCACAAACATGAGAACACCAAAGGCTGATGCGATAATGTTCAGTGGTGTGGTTTCATCACCCGTCATTGGCAAGACGCTTTCTTGTACCACTGGCACCTCTTCAGGGGTTGTTAGTGTTTCCACATCAGTTGGTGCTTGTGGTTCTTCTGTCACTTCCTCAACTGGAATACGTTTAAAGTAGTGGGTCACATCTCCTGTTTCTTCATCAACGATTGTTTCCACGAATTCGTAACCGTCAAACTCACCCTTATCTTGTTCACCGTCTTCTGGGTCTTTCAAGGCTTCGTTAGAGGCTTGGTCAAGCCAATTCGTGACAATCTTATGATAGACATAAGTCACTTCTGCACCATCTTCCGTTAGTGTTCCTGTTTCTTCACCAATAGTTTGTGCTTCTTGCAACTTATAACGTACACCGTCAACCTCAATGTAATCAGACTTGTTATCAGTCGTGTCATAATCAACACCAAGTGACGAATCTTCCAAATCAAAGACATCTTCTGCAATGATATTGCCATCTTCGTCAACGTAATGAACGACAACACTTGCTAAAACTTCTTGATAATAGTTAGTGATTTCTGTTGTTCCCTCAACAACTTGACCCGACAGATTATCAGCTGTTGTGACTAATTGATAGGTTTGACCGTTGTCAAGGACGATTTGATTTTTTGGGTCATTACCTTGATAATCTGTTCCTGTATCCACATTTGACACAATCATATCATCAGCTTTAAGTTGTGTTGTCGTTCCGTCAATATAATAATGTTCTACAACAGACCCTTTTTTATGTTCATAAACGTACGTTACAAGTGTTGTTCCACGAACATAAGAACCAGTCGCATTCGCAGGTGTTGTGACTAAGTTATAATCATCAAACGTTTTAGCACTTGTTGTATAAATTGTACCAACAACTTGTTTAATAGCATCTTCTGTTTCAAGTGTCATTCCGTCAATTGTGACGTGTTCGACAATCAAGTAACCTGTTTGTGTTGCAGTCGCAGACGTTGTCGCTCCTGTTTCTAAGACTTGTGCCGTTGACGTATTTTCTGTAATACCATTTGATGAACTTGTCACCGCAGAAACATTCGCATAGCCATCTACCACGCTAGCAGTATCGTAGATAACTGGAATCAACAGTCCATAATAACCAACTGGTAAATCCTCTTGAAGCGTAATTGTTACAGAATCGGTTGAAACGTCCGTTACTGTTGCTTTATCATTAGTTAACGGATTAATATAAGCATTATAAGCATTAACATCTGCTGTCGCATACGCTCGTTTTGGTGTCAACGTTACCGTATCACCAACCGCTAATTGAGACGTGTCAATATTTGCACCAGTTAAATCACTTAACGTGTAAGTCGTACCTGCTGGATCAATATCAGAACTTTGGATAGCAACTTCAATTTGTTGCACATCTGCTGTTCCTGAAGCCGAATCATAAAATTTTGAATTCTGACCGTCCAAACGTACCCAATCACCAATATTGACTATTGGTACAGCTTCAATCGTTGTGCTATCAGTAGCCAACGTTTGACTACCAGAACTAATCGTTGAGGTCAACATCCATTCATCTGGACTAGCAACCACAATATTATAAGCATTTGAAGAAGAAATTGTGTACTTGATTTTCTCTAAATCATTTACTGCTGATGTAAAGGTTACGATAATTGTTCCGCTGTTCATGCCAAGTTGCATGTTAGCTTTAGCAATATCATTAGAACCAAATTGTGGTGCAGAGGTACTAGTGTTCTTTACAGCAATCGTACCAATGACTGTATTAGTTTCATCTGTAACCGTAGCACCATTTAACCCTGTGACATTTGGTAAATTTTCATAAGTGTAAGTGACGGTGTCACCCTCTTGTGCAGAATCAAGTTCTGTCGTAATACTAAAAGCTCCCTCTGTACCAAAACCACTATTATAATCATCATTAAGATTGATGATTGCTGTTGAGGTTGCTTGGTCTGAAATATTCGTTGCCGTTTCAGTAGTGCTAGCAGCCATTAACATCACAGGTTGAGTATCAACTGCCGTAACTTCTTCCGTTTCTGCCACTTCTTTTGAATCAACTGTCTCTACTACTTCTGTTGGTTCAGTAACATCAGTTACTACTTCGTCAGTCGCAACTGTTTCTACTGCTTCTGATTCTACTGTATCCGTTGTCTCAACAGTATTATCCACTTGCATATCTGCAACTACTTCTGTTTGAGTTGTATCAGCTGTTACTTCATCAGCGGAGACATTACCTGCTAGGCTAATAGATACCAGCGTTCCAACTAAAGCTAAAGTTCCAACTAGTGATTTTACTGCTTTATTTTTCCGCAATGAACCATGTCCATTCATTTTTGACCGCTCATTAAACAAAACTTTTTTATTCATTATTTTCCTCCATTGTTTTCATAAGTATTAACAGTTACACTTGAACCATCTACTGCTGTTTCTGTCGTTGATGACATTGGTTCTGCACCAACTTCAACGGCTTCATCTGACACATCATAAGTGACATTATCTGCCTTATCATAAGTACGAGTTAATTCGCCCGTCTCACTATTATAGTTACTATCTTGTAGTGTATAAGACGTATCTTGTGAGATAACAGGTGCGACTTCATCATAACCAGTTGTTGATTGAATCACATTACCATTATTATCTACAACAGTTGTTTGTGACACGCTATTATTATCTGGATTATTGTCATTATCATAATAAGCTGTCCAGACAGACGTTGCTGTTGTTTCACCTGACGGATTATAATAATCAGATGTTTTCGTATTGATATACTGTACATTCGTTACAGTAATATCTGTCGTATCACGAACATTGTCGTTTGCGATATAATCAACCTTATTAACTGTTTCATCAGTATAAGCACCTGATTGGTAATAACTTGAATTTAAAAATTTAATTGGTGCTAATTCATTGTTTTGAACACCATCTACTGATACTGTACCTTCCATAATGACATTATCAATCACGATACCTTGATAGCCTGTATTTCCAACCGTGTGACTACCAACTCCAGCACCATATTTTGATACAATTTGGTCTGTACCATTAATCAAAGCTAAACCAGTTAAACCTTGATAAGACGTAAATTCTGAATTAGTAATAGAAATATTTGAGCTAGCGACACCGTCATAAGAATCACCTTTCCAAATTTTAGCCCACGATTTAGAGGCATCAAAGAAACCGCTATAAGCATTACCATCTAATCCAGTAGCTGTTCCAAGTGCTCCTTGAATCGCACTATCAATTTGAATGGCTTCAGAATAAACAGAATGACCGTGAGACTTAAAGAGATTATAAAGATACTCTTGACTTAAATCAGTTGATAGAGCTGAACCACGAACAGCAATATTGTTAAAACTAATGTTATCAGAACCCATCACATCAAAGATATGGCTGTCTCGGTGTTGCGCATTGTTAAAGGTCAAATTCTCAAAATTGAGATTTGACGTATGGTAAAGCCCTGTATAAAAAGCACCTGATTTTGTTGTTCCCGTATATGGATTAGTGTAAGTCTCACCATAAACGAAGTTCTCATCAATGCCAGTCGTACCATAAACCGTCAAGTTAGAAACCGTGCGATTGTTTTGGTCACCTGTCGCACGTCCAGTAACAACACCATTACCAATTAAAAGTGTTGAACCATTAAAATCAACATTGCCTGTGGCGCTTGGTAAATAAAAATCAAAGTAACCATTGTCAACCACATATGTTCCTTTAGGGAAAACAATATCTTCTGTGTTGTAGAACCAGATATTATCTCCTGTTAAATCAAGACCTGTTTGAAGCAAGTAAGCCTCAAGGTCAGCTTGCGTGTAAATTGCCACACGTCCAACCGCTTCATCAACAATGGCTTTATCTTTTGCAAATTCCGCCCACGTAAAAACTTCTTTACTATCTTTAGCTGTTAGCACAAGGTAACTCACTTCATTTTCTGATGTCGGTTCATCTACCGAATCAGCACTAGTTGAAGTATCATTTTCAATGACCGGAACAATGTAAACATCTTCATTCGTAGATTCATTATGCACACGAATAATTGATGAATGATTATCGTTATTTTGAACGTTTGATAACTGCTCAATAACTGCCTTGTTTTCTTTAAGACTCGTTGCATTGACATCTGGTACAACAGTTGAATCAAGAGCTTTACTGTGACTAATATCATCTGATGAATCAGGTTGTACTTCATTTACGACATCACCATTTGGTGAAATCAAACGATAACTTGTTTTATCAGAAGTCCATTTAATCGTATAACCAACAGGTAAACGGTATTGTTGTCCGCTTGCTAAATCTACATTTGACAATTCAGCAAGCACATTAACATCATTATTCGTTGCGATTGCTACAGCCCAAAGAGTATCACCATATTGTAACTGATAACTAGTCGCTCCTGTTTCAATTTGAATATCACCAGGACTATTTGCCACCCAAGAATCAGCAGATACTAACTGACTTGTACTTAAAGCAAATATTGCTAAAACAACAGCGCATAACTGTTTACCATATTTCCGCAACCCATAAACTGGTTTCTTCTCCATAAACTAATCCTTTCTTTTAAATTTTCTAGTATCACCACCATGAGCAATTGCCCAAGTTGAGAAAGTAGCAAAACCAAATAAAATTAACACGACAATAAAGATCATTCATCGTTCTCCCTTAAACAATTTTCTTTTTCTTCCAAAGGAAGCCAACCAAACCTAGTATTCCTGTTCCTAGAACACTCAAAAGTGTTGTATTCGTATCACCTGTCATCGGTAATGTTGTGCTTTCACCTGTTGATGTTGTGACCGAAATCGTGCCATCGCTGTTTGTCTTTGCTCCAATTGCCTCAGGAGTCGTAATGGTTCCATCAGCTAATACGACTGACCCATTTTGCGTGCTCATAATCGTTGCGCCTGTGTTGGTATAAACAGGAGTTTCGCTAGTCACATCCTGTACGACTTGACCAGTTACTTGACTCGTGGTGCCTACTTGGCTTGCACCTGCATTCGCAGCGGTTTCTGCACTAATATTAGGATTGTTGGTTGGCACTGATGTATCAGGTGTCACTGTTGAAGTCCCACCGTCTGTTGTTGGAACCTCAACGGTTCCTGATTGCTCTGTCGCTGGATCATCCACTGGGGGTTCTTCCGTATCACCAGGTGTCTCAGAGTCACTTGGATCTGTACTTGGAGTGTTTGGTGCTTCCTCACTTTGTCCTGGAACCGTTGGGCTGTCTTCTCCTGTGTTCTCACCAGTCGAAGGTGTTGTTGGATCAACAGGAACGGTTGGTTCCGTTGTGGAACCTGTATCAGATGTTCCTGGAGTTGTATCTGATGTGTCAGATGACGTATCCGTTGATGATGAAGGTTCTGGAGTGACCACTTCCGTTGACGGTGTCGTTGGGTCAAGCGGAGTCACCTCATCCGCAAAAGCTGTTCCTGCTGTTGAGAAAACCAAAGTTGAACTTGCAAGGGCTGCAATCAATTGTTTCTTTTTCATGAATTTAAATACCTTTCTTATTCTTCAAAATATGGGGTTTCGGTTGGTTCTGTGGTAATCACATAGCCATAACGACTGGATTTTGACGCTTTCACCGTGTAGGTTAAGCGACGGCTTGAGGTCGTATCGTCCTGTTTCACCGCTACGACATAAGTCACTTGATACGTTTTATCCGATGAGTCATAAGTAACTGCCTCAAGAATGACAGACTGTAACGTCCCACTTTCTGGTTGAGTGTACTTGGCATCGCCATCAGATAAGAAGTCTGTGAGAGCTTCCTTGTTGCCTGAATAATAGTTAGGAAGAAAGAAGCGGCTAAAGACATCAATCTGATGTTCTGCTGAGATGAGGTTTTGCGTCTCTTTTTGTTGCTGATAAAGATAAGTCACTTGCTCAGTCTTTTGAGAGAGTTGAGCAAGGGCAAAAGCAGATACTCCAAAACCAGCTACAGCAAGCAGTAGCGATGCAACCAACCAAACGGTCAAACGCCTAATCGTTTTAGGATTCGGGTTAGGTTCTTGTTTGACTGGTGGAGTGACTGGCGAGACCTGAGTCGTTGTCCTTGCCTGAGAAACAGGCTTTACCTGCTCTCCTTCTTCTGGAAAGAAGGGCAAGGCGGAATCAGTCGTTCCTACGCTAACCTTATAGGCAGGATAAATCTGATTCTCAAAATACTCACGTTTCTCTTGGTAACTATAAGCGCTGAAAGTTGATTCTGTTAGAATAGCTGTGATAAGCGGATGAAGGAGCGTTTGGTAATCCTGGTTGAGAACAAAAGGACTCGCAAACACTTCACCTTCAGTCACTACTTCCTTTCCTTCTAAGTGTGCCACAGCAACTTTCTTCAGTTGAAACTGGCCATAAACCTGTAACAATTCTTGAAAAAGCAACTCTGCCTGAAAAAAGGTCAGGTAAGGGAGCGACTCTTCAATCAGCAATTTCCCATCAGAAAGCTTACTATCTAACCCCTCAATAATTCCTAACAATTCAGAATCATCTTCAGGAGACTTGCCATCCTCCCAAGTCAATTCTAGAAAGAGGTCATCGGTTATCAAGCATTTGGAACTTTTCTTAAAAGGGCTAAATGCCATAAAGGCCTCCTTTCTTAATTGACAAAGTTATAGAACCACTCCACGATACTTGGTCCTGCTGAGACAAGCACAATCCCAATCGCAATCGCTAACCAATGCTTTTTAATGGCGGCTTTTATCTCTCGACCACCAAAGCCATAGACCAAACCTGTAACAACAACCGCAAAGCCAAAAATCATAATACTAATCCCCTGGACTTTGGTAATCCCTTGTTGCGCTAAATTTTGTGTTTTGGCAAATGGGTCCTCCGCATAAGCGGTCCTCGTCATCATTCCTGATAAAAAGAGAGATAACGATAATAAGTAAGGTTTCACACTCGTTTTGAGTCGTTGCAATAGTTGTGCCAAAATCGTCTTTATTTCCATAGACATCCTCCTTTATTTTTTGACAATTTTAGTGTAAGTAATAATTGAAAATCACGCTCTATAGGTACAACTCAGTTCCAAAAATCATTTTTGTGAAGTTTTTCTTCTTCGGCCTCTAGGTAAACTACCCGCTGATCCTGTCTGTGATTTTGGTCTGGTGCCTCCCCTTCAACCCAGAGATGAATATGATAGGTTAAATCTGTCTTAGGTAGTTCTAAGCTCTTTGTTGCAATAGGAGCTAAGACTTTGCGTTTAATCAATCGTTCCAAAGGTCGAGCACCATTTTTAACATCTGTTCCCACATCAGACAGGTAAGTGATTAAACTTGGCTCATAGCTAAGGCTTAACTGTTGTTTGGCCATGCGTGCCTCAATCTCTTCTAAGTTTTTAACGGCAATCTCTTCAATGACATCTCGTTCCAAAAGGTTAAAAATGAGTTTATTTTCAATACGGTTGAGAAACTCAGGACGAAATTCGGTTTGTAGTTCGCTATCCATCGATTTTTCAAATTGCAGGCGTTCACGCTCAGAAAGAGTTTTAAAGTTGCCTTTTAACTCTGCTTTATTAATAATCTTTTGTGCCCCAATATTCGTCGTCATAATGACAATGGTATTTTTAAAACTAATCACTCGACCTGTACTATCGGTTAGACGGCCGTCATCAAGCACCTGAAGAAAGATATCCATCACTTCACTGTGTGCTTTTTCAACTTCATCAAGCAACAAGACACTATAAGGCTTCTGTTTCACACTTTCCGTTAGCTGGCCCTTAGTACGAGTAGCCCTGTCACCGATAAATTTCACCACATCTTCTTTTTGCTTGTATTCAGACATGTCAAAACGAATCATAGCATTCTCATCATCAAAGAGGGCTTCTGCAATAGCCTTAGCTAATTCGGTCTTTCCAACACCCGTTGGCCCTAAGAAGAGAAAGGATGAAATGGGTTTATTTTCATCCTGCAATCCTGCTTGAGCAATAGTAATGGCATCCACAATGGCTGAAATCGCCTCATCTTGTCCTTTCACCCGCCGTTTAAGTTTCTCCGTTAAATCTTCTAAGCGGTCCTTATCGGCTTTTAAAATCGTTGTGATAGGGATTCCCGTACGATTTTTAAGGACTTGAGCAATCTCATATTCCGTGACGATTACCTTTTTCTCAGCTGAAGCAATGGTGGCTGCTTCGTCGATTAAATCGAAAGCTTTATCTGGTAAAAAGCGATCAGTGATATAACGCACGGATAAACTAACCGCTTGCTTGACCGCTTCAGGACTAATCGCAATATGATGATAGTCTTCATAAATTCTTTTAGCTTGGTCAATCATACGAATCGCTTGTGGTTGACTGGGTTCATCTACCATAATGGGCTGCATCCGTCGCTCTAAAGCACGGTCAGTTTCAACATAGTCATGAAACTCATCTAAGGTGGTAGCACCAATAAGTTGGATATCGCCACGGGCAAGCACTGGCTTAATGATGTTTCCTGCATCAAGAGCTTGCCCCTCTTGGCTACCTGCCCCAACAATAGTATGAAATTCGTCAATAAAGAGAAGATTTTTACCACGGGTTGCCACCATCTCTTCAATAATCTTTTTAAATTTGGCAATAAAGCCGCCGTCTTCGTCAGTCATTAAACTAGATAATTCTAAAGAGCGAACGGTTAAGCCTTGCAGGTCTTCTGGAACTTCTCCTTTTAAAATCGCTAAAGTCAACCCTTCAACAATAGCTGTCTTCCCAACACCTGCTTCTCCGACTAAAACAGGATTATTTTTAGTGCGTCTGCGAAGAGAGGTTATAACTGCTGCAACCTCTTTGTCACGACCATAAACCTGATAATCAGTCTCTTTTTGTGCAATCTTAGCAGATAAGCTATCAGTATATTTCTCTAGGAACGGTGTTCGGGAGCTGTTGGTCATCTCAATCACCCCTTTCTTTGGCAGCTTGAATTTGACTGCTTAATTTATCTTTAATGGCATCCACAAACTCACGAGGGTCAATCGCTCCTTCCCCAATTTGTGAGAGAAAGACTTCCCAGCCCCCTGTGGTCTCTGGCGATGAGAACTCGTTATCAATGAGATAATTAATCAGCAGGTAAGCTTTATCCGTTGGAAACAGCTGCCCTGTTTTTTGATCTTTTTTGACATAACCACGCTTTTGAATCGTCTGAATAATGGCACCCCGAGTTGCTTGTGTGCCTAAACCATATTTCGGAAAGAGTTGACTAATCAACTGGCTTTCGGTTAAGCGTTTAGGTGGTTTCGTAACGCCTTCAATCACTTGAACAGTCGTTGGAACTAATTGCCCAACCTGATAATGTGGAAGTTCGACATCTTTTCGGATGGCTTGCTCACTGTACTCTGCCCAACCTAAATTAATCATGTGTCGGCCAGTTGCCTGAAATGTCCAACCTTTATTTTCCAGTTGCACACTTGTCGTTTGATAACAACAATCAGCCGCAAACATTAAAATGGTTCGTCTCACAACAATTTCATAAATACGACGTTCCTCTTGAGATAAAGTAGCGAGATTCGGAATATTTTCTGTTGGGATTAAAGCATAGTGACTAGCCTTAGCCACCTTTTGGTCATCCACATAAGCCTCACGAGGCTGCACCTGTTTTGGTTCAAACGGACATTGGATAACTTCTTGGTAGCTATTAAGATATTGTTTCAAGTAAGCAAATTCATCTGTTGTGATAAAACGGCAATCAGTGCGAGGATAAGACAAATATTTTTTGAGGTACAGCTTCTCCACAATTTGTTCGGTCTTGGTTGATTCATATTGCCAGCGTTTCGCCGCAACCCCTTGTAAATCCGAGAGATTAAATAAGGGTGGGGCGGCTCGTTGATGGTCTTTCATTTCAATAGCCGTCACTAGTGATTGTCCTGCCAGCTCTTTAGAGGTTACTAGAGCCTCGTCACTATCACTAAACTTATCCTTGTTTGAGAATAAAACGCCTGTTGCACGATCTTCCAATTGTAACTTCCAATATGTTTGTGGCATAAAGCCACGAATAGCTAAATCATTCTCACAAATTAAACGAACGGTAGGTGTTTGAACCCGACCGACGGATAGACTATTGCCTTTTTGCTTAGCTAATTGCCCTTGGCGTTGTAAATCAAGTGTCGCTAAGGGAGACAAGTTCATCCCAACTAACCAGTCACTTTGTGCTCTCGCTTCTGCCTCTAAATAATAGTTATAGGTTTCGTGTGGGTCACGTAAGGTTTGGAAAGCGCGCTGAAGTGCTGCTGTGGTCATGGAGTTGACCCATAACCGTTTTGTGATTTTTTCTTTGCCACCTGGAATATGGGATAAAATGGAATAAGCAATGCGCTCTCCTTCTCTATCCGCATCCGTTCCAATAATAATGCTGTCTGCTTTACTAACTTCTTGGTAAATCCGATTAAAATAGTCTTTTGACTTTTTATCTTGTTTTAACTGCTGCTTAAAAGACACGTCAACCAAAGGTAGCTTGGTTAAATCCCAATTATCATTTGGCAGACCATATTCAAACAAATGTCCTTCCGCTGCTACAACATGCACCTCATCCTCAAAAAATGGACTTTGGGAAATGATATGGACGTTCTGTTGCGTGTTTGTTTTTCCTAAAGCAGCCGCATAAGCTTTTGCTTGTTCTTCTTTTTCAGCTAGTATTAGCGTAACCATGACATCTTCCTTTCTTTTTTGATAGGTTTATCGTAAGGGATAATCTAAAATCGTGCTGTAAAGGGACAAGTCAATTCTTAATATTCCTTTTTCTCATAAAAATAGGAATAAAAAGTTATATAACTTCTTATATATCACCAAATAAAAAGGAACGCTTGTTGAAGCGTTCCTTTTCAGCTTTAGCGTTTTAGCCCTTTATCTGGGACTTTGGGAAAATTTGGATCTTGTCCTTTAGCTCTCTGATAAGGTTTGGTATGCTGTTCTACCTGTTTAACCATTGACATCACCGTTTTATGAATCCGTGTCATCGAATCGGTCAAAGCTTTATCACTAAATATGCTCAAATTATCCGTCCATTTAGCCATATAACGAAACGCTTTATCACCCGTATCTAATCCAAAATGATTGGATACCAGGTAACTTGTCATTTCGGCTTCAAGCTCAGCCATATAGCGAGGAATCGGTTGAGGCGACGACTGTAATTTAGAGTTATGGAGAGTCGCATGAGCTAACTCATGAATGGTTGTCCCAATTTTTTCACCAGGGGTATTGTGAGGATTAAGCAAAATTTCTTGACGATTAGGATCAAAAGCACCTTTGATATTTCCCAAGGTATGGGCATCATCTGAAAGAATGCTTACTCCAATACTTTTAGCGTAATCACATAACCCTTCAAGGACTTCGTTGGTTTTTACCTGATCTGTATCAAAGTTATAGTGGCGATTTGGCATGGCCTTAGGATAGCTTTCGGGTTTTAAAGTCGTTTGAGAGAGTTCAAATACTTTATAAGTTGTGTATAAGGGTTGGCCATTTAAATCACGTTTTTGAAAAAGGGTAACCTTCAATTTCTTTTCCTTAACTAACGCTTTTTCTTGCGGTGTCGCTTGTGATAAGCGTTTAAACTTAGGATTGCCTTTCTCATTTTTGAGTTGGTTTCCGTTGCTATCTAAAACAGGAATCATCTTTTCCATCTGAGGTCTAAACAAAGTAATCCGAGACGTTTCACCAGCTTTAACAGATAAGCTATTGTGAACAACTTCTTTCGTTTGACCTGTACGCTTATTAGTATAAGTCGCTTTGGTTTGCATCACATCATCTTTACTTAGTCCTAGGCTCTCTCCCATCGCTTGCCATTGATTGTAGGTCGCCACGGCATTGGCACCTGGCCATTGAGCTTGAATGAGAGCAACGTTTCGAGGAGAAAGCGTTGGAAACTTACTCATAAAGTCAAGATACTCTGCTAAGTCTTTAGGAGACTGAGTATACTCACGGATTTTTTGAAAGGCTGCTTGGCTCAGTTCATACGCTGAAACTTTCTGATAGTCAACAGGTTCTGATGATTTCTTCGGTGAAGAAGGCGTTTTGTGAACCGTTGTGTTACTAGTCTGACGATTTGAAATCGTTCCAGAATTAATAATAACGCTATTGTTTTTAGCGACCGTTGAATTAATAATAATATCACCTGTGCGATGGTTTCCCTGGTTTTGAACAGGAGACTCGTTTAAAATTTCTTCCACCCGACGTTGAAAATGATTTCTTAACACTTCTCTTTCTGACGTGATTGTTTTAGCTTCATTATGTGACGCCGTCACTTCTTGTCTTGTCTCACGAGAAGTAGTTGGTACGCCTTCAGCCATATCTTCTGCTATCGTTTGGTTCAATACTTGATTTTCCAGCTGAGAAAGAACGTCATCATCCATTTTTGCTAAGTCCTGATAACCTGCTAAACGACGATAACCAAGCCCTAGCAATTGCGAGATTGGTTTGCTTTCCTCACCAATATGATAGCTGACCCCTTCTTTAACGAGTTCTCCACCAGGCGCATAAATCGCAAAGTTAACGATTGCATCAGTTACTTCATCACCTGCTTGAGAACGTTGATTTTGGTGATAGAGTTCTTTAGCAAAAACTTGGTAATCAATGAAGTCAGTTACCTGAAATGGTAACGAGGTTTCGTCTGATAAGTCCTGGAGGCGGACATGATAATGATTGTCATAAATATCATCTTGAGACCATTCCCGATAAAAATCTGAGGTCTTATCAAGCAATTTATCGTTGTCAGCAACTTCCATAATTTTCCTTAAATTATCGTCGTGTTGTTCGACATAGTCATAATACTTGTCCCAGGCTGGATAAAGAGCTTCTGGAATATTTTCTCTGTTATCTCTACCAATTTGTGATCCATTGTGATAAACCGCATCTAAGACGCTAGTAAAAGCTTCTGGCGTCACTTCATGTTGGGTTGGCTCTGGTGTTTCAACTTCTTCAAACTGTCTATTTTCGACAATTACTCTCATTTCCTCACCGTTATCTTTGATATAATTTTCATTAACACGGTGAACTTTAGTTCTACCATCTTTCTCAACAATGACTCCTAGTATTGTTTTTTCTTGAGATAATGTATCCATTTCCAAGTTGAGCTTTTTTCCAGGTTTCATAAGAGAAGCTGGAAACATTTCATCTTTATCATCAACTTGAAAGGCTAAGACCATATTTTTATCGTCTGAGCGGATAGCTGCTGAGGCATCTAATCGACCAAATTTTTCAATGGACGATAAATCATCAAAAACAAAAGAGTCCGTTTCTAAAATTTCTGGAAGTATTGGCAGAACTTGGATTTTATCTAAAAAACCAGTTCCAACAGCAATATTTGAAAAAGTTGTTTTCCCAGAAGCAATCTCGTCAATAAAAGTTTCTGATACAGAATCTAACCTATCTAAGTAAATCGGTGATAATCCAGTCAAGTGCATCCAATGACGCTTTTTAAATTCCACTTGTAAGGCTTTTGGCTCTTCACCATCAGCATAAAAATAAGTGACCGTCGAGTTGGCTAATTCATTTAGATACCAATTAGCAGATTTTTGAATTCCTTCAGCATAGGCATTCATATTGCGAATGTCCCTATTTTTAGGGTAAGAATAGCCTTGATGTAACCTATAATTTGACTTTATATTCCTATCAATGTTAAAATGTAAGGGAACATTGGTAGGAAAATTAGGTTGAGTTTCGTACTCAACGGGCTTCGGTGCTGCCCCTGGAGAATCATCTCCTAAAGAACTGGAACTGCGATTAAACAATTCGCCCCCAGTGTTAAGCTCTTGGCTTTGGCTAAGAGCTTTTTCTTTTAGAGAAGCACTAAATTGATTATAATCTTGTTGGGTATAAAGGTGTTTACCAATTGAACCTTCTGTTATCCAAGTTTGTAAATCAGTCAGTTTGTCTCTGAGACTCGTTCCAGGATTAATGTCATCAAGCCAAGCTTCACCATAAGTTAGAAAACCTAAGGGACCATTTTCCCCTAAGACAGCTATTGACCAGTTGTTTTTTTGATTCTTACCTTCAAAGATTTTGTCTTCACTTGATGAGTAAACATCTAAAATTAATTGAGTTCCTTCAAAATCAACCTTCTTAGTATGTACCCACTCCGTTTCCTGGTCATTAGTAGGCATGTTATCAAAACCAATAAGATTACTTAGTTGTTCAATAGCCGTTCTGATACTGTTATCGTGTTCCACGGAACCATAACGACGTTCAAGATAGTCATCATCAATAATGAAAGTACCGTAAGACTTCAATTCACCAACGGCTTCTTTTTCAGCTGTTAGAGGCTCCAAAAAGCTATTCACTTCTTCTTGAGAATACAAATGATTTTCCACTTGATTCCTTGTTACCCAGCTATCAAGATTGACCAGCTCCTCTTCGACATTAAAATTATTTCCCCAATCCTCGCCATAAGCTAGATAACCTAGTGAGTGATTGTCTCGTGTAACTTCAAGCGTCCAAGGGGCTTTAATATCTGAAAGATTATCTACTTCTTCAGGACTGTGGACCTCTAAATTAAGACTATATTCTTGGTCAAAATTGACTGTATTCGTATAAAGAACACTATCATCACTTGCAATGGTACTAATTAAATCAGCTTCAGTTGATAAGCTTTCCTGAATATCAGAAAGTAAACGTTTTTCTATTTCTGGTGTTTCTACCTCTTCTCCATTTTCAACTGGCAAAGGCTCCATAGTAGTCCCTTCAATTTCGGCAGATGACCTACTATATATTTCGGTAGCTTCTTCGTTAATCCCATCAGGAAAAAGATCAAGGATACTTTGCCCATTCACTTCGACATTAAAATCTCCACCTGCTGCAGAATCAATTGCCATTAGGATATCTAACGGTGTTCCTCGGTCAGGTTCGGACAAAAGGGAAGATAACTCTTGACGTTGCGGACGCTTTAGGCTCTCCTCTACAAATTGGTATAGGTCTGAAACATTGTCAAACTCTTTTGAGAGGCTATCAGTAGAAACCGTATAACTGTTGACTGGTTGAGTGACCGTGAGGGCTTCCCATGGTTCGACTGATGGTTCTTCATTAAGGAGACTATGTTCTTTAGCGATGGTAATAAAATCCTGAGCAGAAAATTGACTCAAGGCTTCTCGATCAATATCACGGTTTATATAGCGCTCAATGAAGCGATACATCGGATCCGTCTTAACTTTTTCAAGGTCAATGAGCAACGATTGATAACGTATGTCATCGTGATAGCTATTTGATTCATTTAAGACCTCTTCGGGGCTGTATTTTTGCATGAGCCCCATAGCCTCCGCAAACGACTGTCTATCAAATTGATTTTGAAAATCTTGCTCCTCTTTATTCTCCTGTTGTAAATAACTATTCCAATCTGCTTTTTCTTGCCCTTCTGGTAAGTCTGGAATATCTACTGTCAAACCGACACCTTTGCTTTGGAGAGAGGCGATAAAGTTTCGACCAGCCTCATCATTATCAACCGCAAGTGTGATCACATCCGCATTCTTGCCCTCTGTAAAATAGTTACTGTCAACAGCAGTTGTTAAACCATTAGCAAGTTCTTCATTACTCCAGCGTAGGTCTCGTCCTGAACGCTCTGCTTGTAATTCAACTAAATGACGACCAATAGTTGCTTCTTTTAAGCCATCCATTGATACCAAGCGCACATCTTGAAGATTATCCTTATGGAGTTCATAATAAGACATGAGGTCAATCGGACTTTCCGTAAAGATTAAACGGTTTGGTATTCCAATATCCACATGTAACCCATTCATCCCATCTGAATTTCTAGCAATGCTCTTGGCATAACCACGTTCTGACCACTTCTCCCAGTTTTCTTCAATCCCTTGCAAATTAGCACCAACTACCGCACCTGAAGATGATAGTGTCTTAAAAACAACAACAGGTTCAATACTATTGTTTAATTTCGCATTCGCTTGTGCTAGTACGCCTTTATCTAAAAAGAAATCAATAGTATCATCTGATAACCCTCGTTTTTCTCTAAGATAGATTCTGGCTTCATTAAATGGTTGCTCATAAGGTTTCAGATAATAGTTAAAGGGTTCCTCACTGCGTTCAACCCTTTGAAAAGCCTTAAACTCTCCATCATTCAAAAAATCGACAGATTGATTAAAATCAGTCTCTTTAATAGTCTCAACAAGAGAAATGACATCTCCTCCCAAATTGCGTGAGAACCATTTCCACAAATTCTTATCAGGTGAAATCACGAGACTATCATGTTCTTTCCAGCGATAATCTCGTCCTGATTGAACGAGTTCCATATTTAACTCATTAGCAACATCTAAAATATCTCGTGAGCGAGCAAGTTCAATCCGCTCTCTTCTGCTCTTAGCACGTGTTTCCTTTTCTGGCATCATACGCTCCTTTCATTAAAAGCACTCGTACTGAGGATGATAAGGCTTATTATCATCTGGGGTGATAAACAGTTCTATTGGTAAATGAATCAAGTCCCCAACAGATAATAAGGCATACTGTTTGGGATTATGTTGATAATCTAAACAAACCTCTAAATCTGCATTTTTACCTTGACCTTCAAAAGTAACTAGTAACGTTTGATCATCCATCGTTTTGACTAACCAATCTGCAGCCACATCAAACTGTTCTGGCGCAACATCTGGAAAATTCAGTTCCATATGCATTACTCCTTTCTTTATACGATTACTTTTATCGTAAGCGATAAGCTAAAATCGTGCTGTAAAGGGACAAGTCAATTCCAAAAAAAGATACTGATTAACGATCAGTATCTTTTTAAATTAACGATTTTGGCGGTATTCTTCTTGCTCTTCTCGTTCATCACTACGAGCTCTTTCTGTAAGTGCTCGGTGGTCTGCCCGCTGGGCTTTTGAGAGTGAAGCTGTTAACTGCCGCATAAAACTAGTGTCTATCGTTGCTTTACCGTGTGCTTGTTGCAAATTTTGGCGATGTGACTGTTTTTGAGCCTGCATTTGCTTTGCAATTGCTTGTTGGATCTGCGTTTTTTGTTGACTCTCCTCTTCAGGTAATAGTTTACTGTAGAGTTGTTTAAGTGTTGAAAAATGTTGCGCATTTAATCGTTTCAACGCTTTGACTTGTTCATCATCTGATGATACTGCCATCACTTGATTATTTTGATAGATATCATGTTTCACCTGAAAAATAGACAGGTGAGTCTGTAACGCCTCAGCATACTCCTGTTTAGTAACATCTTGTCCTCTTAACAAGGATAAGATACTTTGATCTTGAAGCGTTGAAAGAGCTTGTAATTCTTCTTGCAGCTGTTTGACTGGTATCTGAATGTTCTCTCCCGATGCTTTTGAAACGGGCAGGGAAATACTATCTTGAAATTGTTGGGCAAGCAGCTTCTTAGCAGTGATGGCCTCTGGTTTGAGTTTATAATTTGGGGTTAATTGCCATTCAATGAGCTTAAGTTCTTGAGCTATTGCTTGTCGTTTAAAGTCTACAAAGGCTTGGTCAGTTGCTAAGGGCTGAACTTGTTGTAGGAGCTTCTGAGTTACTAGGAGCTCTTTTTGTTTTTCTTCTAGTCGACTAAGCTTTAGTGCATAGCGAAAGGTGCCAAGTTCTTGACGCTCTTTCAAGGTTCGATTGGGTTTTTGTTTTGCTAAGTCCACCAATTCTTTTAATTCGTCAGATGAGAAGAACGATAGGTCTTTCAAAGTTAATTGTTTAGCTAACAGATTCTCTTCCACTTGACTGATGTCATAAACCTGGTCTTGGTGGAAATCAGGCTTGCCAACGCCATTACCATATTTGTCATAGCTGTCATAAACAGGTTTGATAATCGTAACAGCTTTGGCATTAGGGGTTAATTGATAACCTAATTTTTGCCAAGCCTCTAACGATTTTAAAACACTTGCTTCTGGTAACTGTTCAAGAATCCGTTGTTGATTCAACGTTGAAAAATGAGTCAAGTTGGCCTCAAAGGGATTTTGAAACTTAGGTGGTGTTTCTCGAAAGGAACGGAAAATACGATTGGCTAACCGTTCTCTTAGTTCTGCTTCTCGACGAGCCACTAAGTGGTCTAAATCGTATCCTTTAGAGACTCTTTGGATCCGAATAACTTGACCATCTATTTTTCTCAATTTTTCATAGGTCTGATTTTTTTCAGCTGAATAAGCACCCTCATATGTTTGTAAAAAGTCACGGGTTTCTTGCAAAAATTCTTGATAAAGGCCCTTGCCATCATGTGCAAAATAAGAGTCCAGGTATTTATCTAAGAAGAATTTACTCACCGCAAAATCTTTAGCATTCGATCCATAGCGCCACTTCTTTTGAAATGGCAAGTGATTATAAGCCTGTTCCAAAAAATTTTTTTCAGTTGAACGAACCACTCTGTTTTCTTGAACAACTTGGTCAATGAGATTAGCTTTTAGGTTCGCTAAAATTTGTTCCTTTCGTAATAGGGCAGAACGTGTTTTGTCATTAATGAGGCCATGAAAAACGTCACTTTTACATTTTTGAATCGTTTTTTGCGAAAAATTACCACGATATTCCATTCGGTGGCGAGGTTGATAAAAAAACTTTTCTCGCTTTGATTCTATCTCAGAAAGCCCAAAGTGTACATGGATATTATCGGTATTTAAATGAATGTTGCCCCACCAAAAAGCCGACTCTGACAATCCTTCTTTGGCAATCATTTTGGGAATCACATCTCGCATAACCATTTTGATGGCTTGCTGGTCAACACGACCTGTTGCACGATCATATAATCCTTGAGCTGCTAAAAACTCATTATCAAATGAGATAACGCCTTGCCAAAGTAAGGAGCCATTTTCGTGAGCTTGTTCTAGCTTTTGTTTGAGCTCGGTTACTTTTTCCCGCTGCAAATAATTGGCATCCTGAGTAAAAATAGCCGTCAGGTCATCTGTTTGTTTTTCAGTCGCATAAGACCGATTCATATAATCAATATATTCTTGAAAGTTAAGTGTGGTTTCTGGGACCTCTGTTTGAATTTTTTGAAGCTGACTTTCAGTCATCCCTTCGACAGATTGTCGGTGAGTTTCTAAGTCAAGGTCATTATCCATTTGGACGGCCTCATCACGATTCGTATAATCAACATAGGCACTATTAGCTTCGGTGTATTGCAACATAAAGGTAATGTTTGGACTTGATGAGTCACTCATTGTTTCCAGCTCCTTTTTCCTTAAAATAGACCATCTTTTCGCAATTGAGCATAATCGCTTAAGAGGGGTTGCAGTTCTTCGGCTTCAATTTGAAATTCATTAAACCATCTACCAGATGGTGAGACGTGTAAGTCATTTTTATCCGTTAAAAACTGCATGGGAATAAGTAAAATAAACGGACGTTCTAATTCAGAACCTGGCTTACGTTCCAAAAAAGCGACAATAAAATCTTGATCACCTTTCGTCCGAAAGTGCCAATGATAAGACTGGCTATTCTTTTTGGAATATACCGAACTGTACTTCACATCAATCGTCAGTCCATCAAACCAAAAATCATAAATGGGATTATTCTTCTGAAAATATTTATTGGCATCCGTTGCTTCAGGCACATACTTTTGAAATAATTCTTCTGCTAGTCCACCTAATCTGGCACTTCGTGAGCCGTATTGAATTTTATCTTGTATGGTTAAACACCCACTTTTAATTAATTTCAAATGGGCAATGTGAGTAGGCAGACCCGACTGCTTAACGGCCTCGTGAAAATCTCCTGTTGCTAAATACAACTCAACAATATCATCACTCATCGGAAACTCCTTAATGGGAATGTTTTATGGTTTGCCCTCGGCTAACATCTTCTTTGATAACATCTTCAATACGTGCCATCAATTCATGTTGTTCAGGATCAAATTGGGAGCGAATGGATTCTAAATTTTGAATATCAAATTGCTCACCTTTGGTAATAGCATGAAAATTAGTGAGTTCTAAATAGAACATGCGATCTAATTGACGTTTGATGGTGCTTAAATCACCATTAATTTTTTCCAGTTGATCATCCTTAATGTCATTTAGTTGCTTCATGCGTAAGCCAAAATCTTCCGTCGTAGTATTCTCTAAAAATAATTCATGAAATGTTCTAACTAATAACACAAAGATCGATGAGCTACTCATCTCCTTCTCTAGGTCATTGAAATTTTCAAAATACTGTTTTATGTCATCAAAAAATTGACGCTCCTCTGGTGAAAAGTAGATGGTCATACGACTTGGTTTTTTCTTCATTTTCTTCTCCTTTATTTTCTTCTTTAACTACTTTTTTTGTGAACTGCCTGTTAGGTAATTAATGTCATAACCTGGTTGAACATTAAAAATATAAACATCAAATGAGATGGTATCATCTTCGACACTTTGCGCTTCGAGTCTGACCCCTCGACAAACTAACTCCACATTTTTAAATAGTGGTGTCACTCGATAACGGACATGATGATTAGTTTCTTTGATATAATTAGCAATTACATTTTCATAATAAACCATTGATGATGGCTCATCATCAAAATTAGCATTTAGTGCTCGAGTGCCTGTAAATAAATTTTTAACATTAGCGTTTTCACCACTTAACTCAAAAGCAATTAAGTGGGACCGATTATACAGATAATCAGACTTGCCATTAAAGGTAATTTTTTTATTTTTCCAGCCAGTTGGTGTAACGTTTGAAATGTCTTCACGTTTTTTAGTTGGCATTAATTCTTGTCCCAACATTGCTTCAGCAACTCCAACACGATTTAAAAAATCTAAATCAGAATAGCGTTCCCAAGAGCCATTTTCCAAACTTAATTCTTCACTGGTAAATTGCGCTTTATCATTAACGGTAATCACTTGTTTTCCGTCATATGTTTTTGCTTTTAACGCTTCATTTTGAGCTTGATAAGCACTACTTGATGTCGATTTTTTTTCTTCAGCCGAATCAGCAATATTTAATTGGGTCGCAATATCATTTTGCGAAAAAACAGTAACAATACGTTGAATGTTTCTAGGTTGAATTAGAAAGATTGTTAAAAATAATAAGGCTACTAATACCGATTTATTTTTCTTCATGGTCAACCACCTGCTCGTCTTTCTGCCTCAAGTGCATCCACATCATCCATAAACCGTAACCAATGTAAGGTGAGGTCTTCCACAATATCTTGTTTAGCACTAAAAGCTGTGAGTGAAATTTCATTTTTAAGTAACAACTCTAAAATTTGCGCTTGCTGTTCTTTGATAGTTGACAGTGTTTCCGCAAACTGATTACCGTACAAATTAAGACCATCATTCATCACAATATTTTCAATTTGGGACAACATAAATTCATTGAAACTAGCATAATTATATTTTTTAGAAATGGTATGTAGTTGTTCAAATATATCGTCCGAAATGTTTCGAACTTTAATTTCTTTAGTCATCACTTTCCACCTCACCTTCATACTCCAACCAACGAGAAATATGATCCCCATAACGATCTATTTTGCCTTCAAACGTTGCTAGAATGTCTGCTTGTTTTTGCGTTTGATTTAAAATATGTTTGGTCGTCTCTTTCATGTTTTCAAGATAAGCTAAATACAAATCCTGTGCCCGATTAAATTGACCGTATTCAATTTTTTCACGGAGTACCGATAGTAAAAATTCATTAAATGATTTAGCTTTATTTTTTTCTGCTAATGCTTTTAAATAATTAACTTCATCACGTGACAGTCCTCTAATTTTTATTTCTACTGTTTGATTTTTTGATACCATTTTTAATCTCCCTTCCTGTCAAAAATTGGCGCCCTTCTTTTATCTTTTAACGAGGTCAAAGATAAAAGAAGCAAAACAGAAAACCTCAACCTCACAACGTTACGAAAACAAGTTTTCGACTTATGTGGTTTTTCTGCACACTCACACCACCCTTTATGGCTAATGCCAATTTAGGGTGTCAGTGCTTGAAAAGAGCATAAGGGAAACTGTCCCCACGTTCCGTGTGGAGTTGATAGTATCAACGTTTCCTGTGTCCCCAATTTTCTCGGTTTCACCTACTTTTACTTACACCATTACTTACATCTGCTTACTAAGTAAGCACCTAACCTACCTGTTTTTACTTACAAACACTTACAAAAATACCTACATCAACTCACTTAGTTTTAACAAAAATTTTTAAGTATTTCAGATCACTTTTCAACTGAAAAAGTTATCCGTTTTGGACCATTTGATGTGATTCATTTTGCTCTTTTTTCTCAGCAAGACGTTGTTCTTTTTCAACTTTTTTGAGCTCTGCTAATTCTTTTTTTAAGTTCGATTGGATCGTTTCATATGATAATGTTTTGTCTTTTTTGAGTTGAATTTGAACAAATAATTTGCCGATATTTTTTTGAAGTTTTTCTTCTGCAAGTTTGCGTTCATTTTCCAATGAAGCAACTTTTTTCTTTGCTTCTTCAAGTGCTAAATCGATTTTACATAAGTCTTTTTTTGCCATACAGATATAGCCTCCTTTTTGAAATTACGTTTAGTATAAGTGATAATTAAAAAACGTGCTCTATAGGTACAGTTGGGTTCAAAGTAACCAAAAAAGTTCTCCAACAACTGTTAGAGAACCCTTATTTTTTCAAAAATTGTTCTGTTTAGTCACCTTTAGAAGACAATTTTAATGACTGAATGCCTTCAACTTTTCTTGTAAAAGCTTCCTGTTGTGATAGCTCTAATTTTAATAACGTCCAATGAAAATAACTGGCATTTGGTGTCGCAAAACCAAAGGGATAAAGTTTGAAAACTAGTAAATGGTTAGAGTCAACATCCGCAAATTCTCGCTGTGTTTCTTGAGTATGCACATCAGTAAAATAGTGTAATCCTGTCTTTTTAGCGCTATTGATAAACGATAAATCAATCACATTTTGATAGTCTGTTTGAATTGCTTTTTGATTAATGAATTGCATTCTATCGGTTGCATTTTCCAGTTTAACATCTTCAAAAAAGTTATCTTTAGGTGGTAGTGAATCACCTTCTTTTCGGATAGCCAGATATGGTTTATTGAGTACCTTTTTGAACAGATAGTGTCTAAATAATTTAGGATAAACATAGCGAATAATGAGATAAAAACTAGCTGAAATAACCCAAGCTTTCAATAAGGAATTAGCTACTTGTTCGTTTGAAATCTCACTATAACCAAGCATAAAGACAACATACCAAATTGTACCTTTAACTAACTGAAATAGAGCTCTTAGGTAATTACTAATATCAAACGAAAAGCGTGAGAAAGCATGAGCCATAATCAAAACTAACATAAAGAATTGGACGGCTTCCATATCTTGCGAAAAAGCTTGTGTCGCTATTCCTAAAATAAGTGCTGACAAGAGAGAAAATTGCCATTTATTTACTGTTTCTAACAACCAATTGGCAATGCTTAGTAAGATTAGTTGGCGTTCTTTTTTGGTCCGTTTTAATGTTTTAAAAGTCATTTTTTGTCTCCTTTTTTTATGTTTTAATCCATTTCAATCGTTTCAATTGGGTTTGAAAATTCAAATGTCCCATCTTTGACAGCTGCTTTTTTCTTCGCTAACGTTTCTAACTTTTCCTCCAGTTTTTCGATGTTAGTGTTAGCTGTTTCAATGGACTGATTTTTCGATTCAATATTACTATCAATGGTTGCAATATCTTTTTGATTAGCTTCTAAATCGTCGCCTGTGAGGTATTGACTTTCGGTTGATAAGCTCGCTTTTCGAGACTCATCATCTTCAATAGAAGCTTTCAATTGAGCAATTGATTTGTTCAATTTTTTAATTTGATTATTTTGGAACGTTTCTTCTTTTTTGATTTCGGATAAGGTAAATTCTTCACGAGAGACCTCCTTAATCGTTTCTTTTTTAAGTTGACTATTTTGAGTGGTGATCATAAATTGCACCACATTATCGTCATCATCATCGCTTGATTGTGTTTGACTGGCTGACGTTTCTTCATCATCAGATGACGAGGCAATGTCGACATCAATCGAACTAGTTGCGACCGTTTTATTGGTAATATCAATCGCATAAGCACCAAAATCTTCAGGAACATTTTGGATAATAACAGAGATTTTATTATCAATAATTGGCACAACTTCCATGACCGTATCAGCCGTTTTATGCTGTGCGTAAAGTTTCCAGTTAAGGCGTTTGGTATCAATTCCTCGATCAACGGAAGAGGTCTCATCCTTCGTTTCAAACTGCAAGACAATGATACCTGTTTTAGCTGAATAAGTTTGGCTAGTGAGTTTAATTTCACCTGTACCATTCGTGTAAGTTTGTTTAGTTTTGAGCTCTTCATCACTATAAGTTTGACGTTGTGGTGAATAAATCGCACCTAATAATAAGCTTAGCCAAATCGTTAATAAAGCAGAAAAAATAATTAATTTTCGCTTAATAACATTTTCGTGAAGCCAGTTTTTAGTGGCGATAAATGGTTTTGCGATTGAGCTGGATTTAATCTTCTCAATCCAGTTTTTTATTGTATTAATCATACGTAGTGTGTCCTTTCTTTAGTATCAAAATAAATGGTAAAATAAGAAAAAGGAAATGAGGAAATACCTATGCTACCTAATGAAATTTCAAGTTTTATAAAAATTTATACTAGTAACAAGCTTAGTTTTCAGAATCCAACAATTCTTGAAGAATATCAAAGCTCCTGGATTAATTTATTCGCTAACGTTTATACAAATCCCTTACCTAATGAAATCAAAAATTACAAGGGAGAAACGTTTTGCATTCCGCTGACACTACCTAATCATAAATCAATAGATATCCAATTTAATATTAAAAAGATACTGAAAGCAATAAATTATTTTAAGTTACCTATCCAAACTCTTTCAACAAAGCATTTTATTATCAATAACTCATTTAATAGAAAACTTCTCTTACAGAATCGAGATCTTATTGGATATGCTCTTGAGGAAAGTTATGATACTGTTAAAGAAGAACCAATTGTTATTCTCTTCCCAACTTTTTACTTTATTAATTTTGTTGTAGATGGTAATCATAGGGTAGATTATGCCATTAGAAATAACCTGGAAACTATTGATGCTTATTTTCTATATCCCAAATACCTAGTAACCAACCCCCATCTCTTTGTAGGGAGGATAAGTTACCTTCTATTTTGTTTTCTAGAAGATGTTGCACTTCTTGAGTTTGCCCTTCATGCAAAGCAACAGAAAGGGATTTTTGGTATTCTAAGAACCGAATCGTCTCTTTTAAAGAAGCAATCACTTCTTCCAACTGTTCAGAAGTATATTGGCGATACATATCATCAAAATTAGGATGTCTCACATAGCCGATACCAATAAGATTTTCTACATCTATTTCTGGTTTTAACTCCTGCTTAATAGGATGTTTACGTTTAAATAGTTTCATTTTTATCCCCTTTATAGTCGTCAACTGTTTCTCCATATCTTTTTTCAAAATACTCCTCAAAATGCTTTATCTCTTCTATCGTTACCTTTTGATTACCAGATAAAAACATCTGTCTAAGAATCTGAATAGTGTTCCAATCCTTATATTTTTCCTTTTCAAATTGAGAGCAATTATCCTCAATTCTTTTAGGTGGGAAAGATTCTCCATATATTAAACTCACCAGTACCTCCTTTGGATTCATCTCCTTTTCCGCAAAAACCATTTTTCTTGGATCCAGTCTCTACCTGCTGTATAAAGAAAGTCTGAACCACAGGCTAGCCAAATAGCATAAAGCAGGGCAACTAGCGACCATCGTATCACACTGTGCAAGAAGTAATAAAAGAAAGCTGTTCTTGCTAAGAAGAAACTGAGCCAAATCATTAGTTTCAACAAACCTCCTAATAGTTGCTTAAACCGTTGCTTGGTAGTCGTCTTTTTGAGCCCTTTTAAGGTACTTTCTGCTTGCTGAATTTGATTATCTAGTTCTCTCAATTCCTTTATTAAAGTAGCGCGACGTTGCTTTAATTCCTCTGGTGTTAACATTTTTATTTCCTCCAATTAAGACCGCTTCTTTAAACTATTTTTAAAACCAATAATGGCACGAGTTAACCAATCAACAACGTATCCAAAACCTAAACTAAATTGGATTAAGATGCCAAGATATGGCAAATAGAAATGCGGTCTAACTTCCAACACAGCTGCTTTATCACTAGTAGTTAGAGCCGTAGAATAATCCAATGGCAATATTAACAATCGTTAGCCAAGACCAAATAAAGTACCAAATCATTGCTAGAGATAGTAAAATTGCAGTTAAGTATAAAATTTTTTTCACAATTGTAGTTTGTTCCATCTATTTTCCTCCACTCTAAATTTTAAAAATATCAATGCATTTACAAGCATGGTACCACCAATAATCATAATGATTGATCCAATAATCCATAAGGCTGTCATCAAATCAGAATATTTTCCTGTAAAACAAATTGACACACGACCACGAGAGGAAATGTGGATTGATCGGTTAAAAAATAGATACCCAAAACCAATCATATGTATGATAACCCCTATTGCAATCATAATGATGTTCAAGATAACGGATAAGGTCATTGATTACCTCCAATTCACCCATTCAACTGGCTGTCAGGTTTTAAAATCTTAGCTAGCATCGTTAATGCTAGTGACAGTTTTAGCTCACGGCTTTTCTTTTTCGTTCTAATGCTTACTCGACAAAGTGGAAAGAACCAAACGAATAATAAGGCAAACATAAAGATACCATGAGCAAGGGCACTGATAATATTAGTCATTAAACGCCTCCTTGATATTCTTCGTATTAGCCGTAATTTTACCTGCTTGTGTTTTTTTAGCATAGAGGTAAAGCTGTGACTCACCATCTCTTAACGTGATGATGGTTGCTGCTTTTTCAACCTGGTATTGTTTCACCAATTGTTGTCCTTTATCTGACTCAACGTCGATGTAAAAAGTTGGATAAGCACTTTCTTTCGCAGCGGTCACAACGGCTTTCTTACCTGCCTTACAATAAGGACAACCTGTTTTATAAAAGACCAGGTTAACATTTTGATTGATAGCTGTATCCACGTAGACATCAGCTGTTAACTCATAGTTATAATCAAAAACAAAGTCTTTTACAATAGGAAAACTGACACCTAAAAACATCAAATCTATTATTACAAGAGCAAGGGTAAGAATATAGGGCTTTCTACTCATCATTTTCCTCCTTAAAAAATTCAAATAAATCTCCTTGAATATAGTGAACCTGTGCCAGTTCTTTTAATTCTTGACGCAGTCCATCAAAGGTCTTAGACATCTGATTAAAAACGAGAGGATCAAAGACATCGGAAATTTCAACGATTGGTAACATAGGAAAATGATCTCTTTGTTCACTTGCTAAATAGTCTGACACGACTTTATCATTGGTAATCACGCCATCCACTCGAATTAATGCTGGAAGACTCGTAATCGCTTCACCATTTTGATAAAAGGTTAAGGCCACTTGTCCTGCTTCTATTAGCTCAAAATCTGGATGATCTTGCGGTACTTTAAAATAATAAGCGAGTGGTTCTTGACCGAGTGCTGTTAAATAATAACCACGAACAATTTTAAACGCTTCTGACATGCTAAATCTCCTTTCACTTATCCTCTTGTAGTAATAACGCTCTAATCGCTATCACTAGCGTATTAGTATAAATAGCAGCTTCAATCTGCTTGAAAAACACTAGCACTGTTCTCCAAACAGTAGCAAACCAAATAAGAACAAATTAGTAACCAAATCATTATCGTTTTTCATCAGCGGTCCTCCTAGCAAACTTTGTGACACCTAAATGGTGCCTGGTAATATTTTGGGTAGTTCATAATTTTCTTCGTCTTATGCTTTGGTAATGGTTGATGATAATGAGTCTGCATATACTGAAACGCTAAGCCTTGACTCTCAAAGATTAAGAGTTTCCCATTGTCATCATAGAGATAATCTCCTTCTTCAAAACTAAAAATAATGTACTTCATCCTTTTCTCCTCACTTTCTTTTTTCAGCATGACCATACAACTCAATCATGGTTTGATAGTCATTTTCTAACTCACTATCATACCCATTTGCATATCTAATCCTATGATTTACTTTTAAAATACCTATTGTTAGAACAACAAACAAAACAAATATAATACTGATAACAACTAATAAGATTTTCATTTTCCTTCTTCTCCCTCTGTTTCTTTTTTATAACTTAGTATTTTAATACTAATATTTATAATTACTATTTTAGTTGCCTCTCGCTCTGCCTCTCATTATCATAGATATAAATGTAAAGGCAGTTGGCGGGTTTTATTTTTTACGGTGATTAACCAATATCCTGTTCAAATAATGATAGCTGTTTAACGTGTTTAAGCTCATGTTTTACTCCTTCAATAACTGTTTTGGTATAGTTGAGACTGTCTTCAAAGAAACGTGCAATATTTGCAAAATACGCCTCTTGACGTTCCTTTTTCACTTGAATAAGTGATAAGATAATCGCTTTAACGGAAGCAATACGAATACCGCCACCTCGACCAGATTTGATTTTAAAGAAAATCTTTTGTTCGGCTTTTAAGGTTTTTAATACACGATCAAGTGAGCGTTCTGGAATATGGAGCTCTTCTCTGATTGCTTTCTTTGTTGTTTGAATAAATGGATCTTGTGTCTCATAGAAACCTTCTAAATAGGCCATGACGTCCGCTTTCCATTCGTAAAGGTGACTTTTCTTGCGCTCTGAACGTTTCTTCTTAAACTTGTACCAGCGTTGCTTAACAAATAAATCTGAAGCCTTTAGTTTTTGATCAACCCATGCTCTGCAAAGCAACGTGATATAATCACGACTAGCCGCTTCGTATTTTCCTGAATAAGCACTATTGATGAGCTTCAGAACTTCGCTTGAAGCGAGCGGTTCGTCCAATCGTCCATTAAAATCATCTAAAACGAGCTCACAATCGGTCTGAGAGACACCACTTGAGAAATTTGCCAGGGCTAACGTAAAGAGAACATTGTTTCTTCCCATTAACGCTTTAGCACCCTTGATATTTGATTCGTTCAGTAATAGTTGATACCAGGGTTCATCAATCTGTTTAATCCCTTCAGTTCCAGCAATCACGGTTAAATTGGGTTTCTTGCTTGGAAACGGAAGCTCAGATTGCTTCATTGACCAATCAAGCCATTCTTGGAATGAATAAGTGTAATCCTTGTGAAAGAACTCCACATTGTCCGTTCGTGGCATACGTGCAATTCCAAAATGATTGCAAGTCATATCAACTGGTAATGTCTGTACGAAATACTGTCTCAAGTTTTGAGAAATTGCTTTAGCAACTTTGATCACTTTAAAATTTGAATGAGCTGTCACATAGGCAGGCTCTGATAAAATAAAGTAGGCTTGGTAGCCTTTATCCGATTTTAAAATCAGCGTTGGCATAAAACCCAAATCAATCGCAGCGGTTAAAATATCACTACTTGTCATTGCTTCGGCTGAAGAATGAATATCAAAATCAATATAAAATGTATTAACCTGTCTCAGATTATCTTCAGCATGACCTTTAGTAAATTGGCGGTAGTCATCACTATACGTTCCGTATCGATAAACATTCGGCGTCCAGTGTGTAAAGTTATTCTGGTTTTCTAAAACAGCTTCAAGTGATGTTAAAACTACACCTCGAGCCTTGGTCATGTTTGCTTTCGTGCAAAATCCAAAGATAGCACCTTTATTCCCTTCTTCTTCAGCTGAAGAAACTGGTTTTAAATGACTATTTTTAAATTTTGTCTGTCTCAATCCATCCTTTAGAATAAGACTATAAATCGTTTCAATATCCATAAGTTCTCCTATTTTCACTATGTTATAATGAAGAAAAATCATAAATCAGAAAGGCGTTTATTATGTTTGAACTCATAAAATCCAGTTTTCTTAATCTGTATAAAATCAATAATTACCTTCTATTTTTACTATTAGCTTATCTGTTATGCCCTAGGACAATGAATGAACTAATAACTTTTGGCTTAGAAAATATCAGTCTGCCTCAATTTTCATTTAAGCTATTTATTTACTTGTATATCCTTTCAGCAGTAGTATTTTTCATTATTGAATTAATAAAAAATTTTGTATCTATTGACTCAACAACCTATCAAATCACATGGAATATTAACGAGTTTGCTCAATATATTTATCTATTTACTTGTCTCTATTTCAGAAGAATTATTATTCCACCTTTGGAAAACGGTCTTATATTCCTTGTTTATTGCATTGCTTTATATGCTTTCATTCAAAACATTGTTGTATTTATATGTCGTGGAATAACAAAAGTGTGGCAAAAAGATGATAGATGGAGTATTATAGTTGCCTTTGTTATGATGGCTGCATTACTAATTCTTAAAACTACATGGATAACTGAAGGTATAACAAAATTCCAATTAGAATGGTTGATAGAGCTATGCCAAAAATTGTAATTCCCGAATCACTATAATAGTTATCTATTGAATTCTCAAAAGGTCCCAAACGTTTTCCTGTTAAATATTCTTCTTTTTGACTTTTTATCTTCTTCAACCTAAGCCAGAGTAAGCCATCAATAAGAAATATAAGTAATATATCTCTCGTGAGATGTTCTTTATCCAAAAGTGATATTATATCTAAAATTAAATTTCTGATCATTTGATTCAAAATACCTCCTCATTTAAATATTTCTTCGTTACTTAATCTTCATACTTTTAGGAAGTGATGCTCCAGGTGAGTAATAACCGTCTCTTAAATCTGACTTTAAATAAAACTCAGTCTCTACTGTCTGAATATAGTCGCTTCGATTCCAATGATTCCTCAAAGTTTGATAGGCAATCGACACTCTTTTTTCAATATCACGAAAACTAAATCCCAATTTTAAATAATTCGTTACAATCTCATCTATGTGTTCTTTAGAGACTTTAGTCTTTGGTCGTCTGGAATATCTATCTTTTCTATTGTCTTCTTGCAAACTAAGTTGATATTGAATATACAGTTTTCGCATCTCTTCAATTTTTAATTGCCATTTTTTAGAATACGGCTGATCTGAGTATTTATTTCTTAACTGATGCACAGGCTCTTTGAACTTCATCTGAACGACATCAAACTCCCCAAGATCGGTAAAGGGATCAATAAAGCCAAGCGGCTCGCTGTTGAGTAATTCTTCATATAAATGATTCTTTTTCATTAGTTTCACTCTCCTATAGATTAAGTTGAGTTTTCAGCAAACATTGATTCAAATAAATTCAACTGGACAACGACATTTGAATCTCGTTTATCAGAAAAATCAGAACTTTGAAACTCTACTATTTCATCATCTTTTCCATCGTGATCAATTACTTCAAAAATTTCTAACGTTTCAATATCCATGACAATTTCTAAACCATTCATGTAAAAAATTCTCCTTTCATAAAAATTTTAAGCGAACAAAAAAGAGAACAGATTTCTCCGTTCTCTATATTTTTATTTTAAATTATTTTTGATTCTAAAAACTCTTACCACTTACATGGTAAATATTTTGACACTTTGTTAAGATTTTGTCATATTTTTTTAGATTTGAATATTATAGCTTCAAAGTATTACTTTTATTTCTCAAACTTTTTCAGTAAAAATCCCTTGAAATCAGTAACTCTGACTAGTTTAATGTCGATTTTGTGGCAAATATAACAGATTTATAGATTTTATTAAAAATAAGTAGTCCTCAACAAAATTTATGATTAGTCTTCTTTTACAATTGGTATCCATAATGCCATTTCATAGTCATCAGCATGGATATCGCCTTCAGCATAAACTTCGAAATCAGGAGCACCTGAATGACGATAACCATTTTCTGGAAAGAAAACTTCAAGGACATACTTCCACGCTTCATGAATAGAATCAGGCACATTCCCTCGTACTGGTATAACAGCGTACTCTGCTTCTTCTACTTCTAAGATGGTCAATCCCAATTTTTGTGCTGCTTCTTTATCAGTAACGTCAACCCCAGCTAAATAACTAATTCCTTCGCCTTCTGAGAGCTCTGAAGAAACTCCAAATAGCTGAGCATTTCCTAGTTTCTTCAAGCAGTTAGAATCATAAGTAGCGTACAATTTATCCCAAACTTTTGGACAATCCTCGCTTTTAATTCCTGCTTCCAGTACACCTGCAACAGCAAAAGCTGCTTTCTTTTCAATAGTAACATTCATCTTCTTTCCTCCGCTAATTTTTAGGGATAGCTCAATTTTTGGAAAAACCTTATAGGGCACACCATTTCTAACCTCAGATGGCGTTGCTCCATGAAATTTTTTAAAAGCTGTACTAAAACTATCAGCTGAATCATAACCATATTTCATTGCAATATCAATAATTTTATCAGAATTTTGTTTTAAATCATGCACCGCTCCTGATAATCTACGCTTGCGTAAATACTCCGACAAAGTCATCTCCGCTAAAACAGAGAACAAGCGAGAAAACATAGAATAGGAATAGCCAGACAGCTGTTGAATTTTCTTCTTATCAATTTCTGAGTCCAGAACACTTTCAAGGTAAGTCAAGGTTTGGTTAAATCGATTGATCATGGAAGTCACCTCCTATTTATAGTTTATCAAAATTGAGGAAAACTCACCCTAGATTTTAGAAACAAAAAATCTAAGATAAAAAAATCGCTGTACCAATAGTACAACGATTCAATTTCTATTTTACAGCTTCTTTCAAAGCATCAACTTTATCAAGTTTTTCCCATGGGAGATCAATATCTGTACGTCCCATGTGTCCGTATGCAGCTGTTTGACGATAAATTGGACGTTTCAAATCAAGCATTTGAATGATACCTGCTGGGCGTAGGTCAAAGACTTGACGTACAGCAGCTTCCAATTTACTTTCTGGTACAGTATTTGTCCCAAAAGTATCAACACGAACTGATACAGGATGTGCTACACCAATTGCGTAAGCCAATTGAACTTCGACTTTTGTTGCAAAACCAGCAGCAACAATATTTTTAGCGATGTAACGTGCAGCGTATGATGCAGAACGGTCAACTTTTGTAGCGTCTTTACCAGAGAAAGCACCACCACCATGGCGAGCATAACCACCATAAGTATCAACGATGATTTTACGTCCTGTTAGACCAGAATCCCCTTGAGGACCACCGATAACAAAACGTCCTGTTGGATTGATAAAGAATTTAGTCTTGTCATCAAGATATTTAGCAGGGATAACTGCTTTGATAACTTTTTCAATCACATCATGGTGAATTTGTTCATTTGTTGCTTCTGGATCATGTTGTGTTGAAATAACAACAGTATCCACACGAGCTGGTTTATCATTTTCATCGTATTCAACAGTTACTTGCGATTTGGCATCTGGACGAAGATATGAAATTTCACCAGACTTACGCAAATCTGCCAATTTTTTAACCAATTTATGAGAAAGTGAAATTGGTAACGGCATCAATTCTGGCGTTTCATCAACAGCAAAACCAAACATCAAACCTTGGTCACCAGCACCAATCAAGTCAAGTGGATCTTGATCAGCATTTCCACGAACCTCTAATGCTTCGTTAACCCCTTGTGCAATATCAGGTGATTGTTCAACCAATGATGGATGAACCCCAACTGATTCAGCAGCGAAGCCATACTCAGCATTTGTATAACCGATTTCTGCGATAGTATCGCGAACAATACGGTTAATATCAACATAAGCTGTTGTTGAAATTTCTCCAAAAACATGGACTGACCCAGTGTATACAGCTGTTTCTGCTGCAACGTGTGCATCAGGATCTTGTTCCAACACAGCATCTAAAATAGCATCTGAAATTTGGTCTGCAATCTTATCTGGATGCCCCTCAGAAACTGATTCAGACGTGAAAAGTTTACGTTCTGACATAAAAATGTCCCCCCATATCATTAATTTTTCATTTCAATACCTCTAAGCATTAAAATGTCGGGAATTTTCCCTCTCGAAATCCCTGCATCAAAAACAGACATTTCTAATGAGTTACAAAGTACCAATCTAAATCATCTAAAAAGAGATGGCGCGGTTAATAGCGTGTTAGTCAAGGCAGCGAAATCACAAATAATACTGAAGAATATCAAGATGAGCTAACGAAGATGAACACACTATTAAACCGCCAGATTGTCTTATCGGGACTCATTGACTAGAATAGTGTATCACATTTTGCCTAAATTGCCTATAGAAAATATCTTACCATTTCGTAACAAATTCATTTTTCATTAAGAATATTTAGAAAAAATATATTATACTATTGGTATGAAAACCTACGAAAAAATTTATCATTATTTACAAAACCAAAATGATTATATTAGCGGAGAAACTTTGGCAAATGAATTCGAACTGTCACGCACCGCAATTTGGAAAGCCATCAAGACTTTAGAAGAAAAAGGCGTTCAGATTGATTCTGTTAAAAAACGTGGCTATAAAATTCTCTCAGGTGACTTGCTACTTCCAGAAATCATTTCTAAAGATTTAAAGATAGCTGTTAGTCTCAACGAAAAAAGTCAATCAACTCAATTAGATGCTAAAAATCATTTAGATGAAGATAAAGAAGCGCACCTCTACTTAGCTCCAAGCCAAGAACAAGCTAAAGGGCGCTTTGGGAGACAATTTTTTGCTTCAAAACAAGGTGGCATTTACATGTCCCTCCACCTCAAACCAAATGTTCCATTTGAAGACGTCAAACCATATACTCTCATGGTTGCTTCAAGTATCGTAAAAGCCATTTCTCGACTAACAGGCATCGAAACAGAAATCAAGTGGGTTAACGATATCTACTATAATGGTAAAAAAATCGCTGGCATTTTAACTGAAGCTATTTCATCTGTTGAAACAGGATTAATTACCGATGTTATTATTGGAGTTGGCATCAATTTCCACATCACAGACTTTCCAGCTGATATTTCTGAAAAAGCCGGCTCACTTTTTTCTACTCAACCAAGTATTACACGCAACCAACTCATTACCGAAATCTGGAATCTCTTCTTTACCATTCCAGAAAAGGATTTAATCAAAGTCTATAAAGAAAAATCACTTGTTCTCAACAAACAAGTGACCTTTATGGAAAATGATTGTCTATATACAGGCCTTGCCCAAGATATTACAAACCAAGGACACCTGATTGTTAAACTTGACGATGGTCAAGAGAAATTACTCCGCAGTGGTGAGATTAGTCTTTCTTCTTGGTAGTTGAGGTCAAGGTCTGCAACAGTTTATCAACTGTGTAAGCACGCTGAATATCACGAAGTAACAATAGCCCCCAAAAGAAAGCAAAGAAATAGTCACCATCAAATAAACATTCATTAAAAAAGTAAGTTTCAAAAGCACACATCAGTGCCATTAATATAAAACGTCTCTTAGTCATAGGTTTATTATAGCATAGATACTTGCTTTTATCAGTTATTATCCTGCTTTCAGTAGCAAAAGAATCCGAGTCATGACTCGGATTCTTTTTAATCTTCTACTTTATTAATTTTATCTGCTAGAAAGTCAAACCCTTCTGGAATAAAGGAATCATCTTTAACTTCTTCTTGAACGGGTGCTTGTTTTTGTTTTTTCAAATTTTGAGCAAATTCTGTTCGGATACTGTTAAAGTCTTTTCGCGGGACAGCCAAAATATTTGGTGAAAAGCCAGCAGCTTTACTCATGATGTTCCCAAACATATCATTTAAATCAGTGCGCTTCATAGCTTGCTCAGCATTGAAAGCTGCATCAAAGGCCAAAATTGCATTCTCACTATTGGCAAGAACAGGTTCTGAACCAAGTAAAAGAGCACGATCTTGAGCAGAAATACTATCTAAGATTTCGTTCCAAGCTCCTTTAAGAGCTTCAAGATACTCTCTTGATTTCTGACTATCTACGATCGTCTCTTCCATAATCGTCAAAATCTTAACGCGATCAACCTTGTATTGATAACTTGCCCTAGATTTTTTACGGTTTGGCGCCTTTTGTGAAATTGCAGAGCTATCTAGTTTAGCTAGTTCATCTTTCAAGTCCTTGATTTCTGACTGTAGTCTTGCAAGTTCATCTGATAAACCTTCTGGTACTTGGGCTAGAGCTGCTTGTTTACCTGATTCTGATAATTGAATGGTTAACATTTCAGCATAAATTTTAGGCTGAACACCATTTTTAATTTCAGGTAAGGCTTTAGTCACAAGGTCAATCATAGCAAAAATGCGTTCTTGTTGAAGGCCAGCTAGATTTTCTTGGAAGGTTTGACTAGTGTGAGTATTTTCACCACCACTTTGAACAACCAATAAATCACGAAGATAATTCAATAAATCCGTTGCAAAACGACTCATACTCTTACCGCTATCGAAAATCGTTTCAAGATTTGCCAATGCTTGACTAGTTTGATTCGCTAAAACATTTGCCACAAAATCATCTAAAGCCGTCATTGAAATGCTGCCAGTGATTTCTTCTGCAATAGCTAATGATACGTGACTATCAGCTGTCAAGCTCAATGCCTGATCAAGAATAGAAAGTGCATCACGCATTCCACCTTCTGCACAGCGTGCAATCAAGGTCAAGGCGTCTTCTTCATAAGAAATACCTTCTTTGTCTAAAATACTAGCCAAATGATCACGGATAGCTGCTAATTTAATAGCTTTAAACTCAAAACGTTGAACACGTGACAAAATTGTCGCAGGAATTTTATGCAGTTCTGTCGTTGCTAAAATAAAGACAACATTTTCAGTTGGCTCTTCCAAAGTTTTCAAAAGTGCATTAAAAGCTCCAGTTGATAACATATGCACTTCATCAATGATGTAAACTTTATAGGTAGCACGACTTGGGGCATAGGTTGATTTATCACGAATTTCACGAATTTCATCAACACCATTATTAGAGGCCGCATCAATTTCAATGACGTCTTCAAGACTACCATTAGTGATATCACGACAAATATCACATTGATTACATGGTTCGCCATTAACTTGGTGAGGACAGTTCATAGCCTTAGCAAAAATTTTAGCGGCACTGGTTTTACCAGTTCCTCGTGGACCTGAAAACAAGTAAGCGTGACTAATTTTTCCAGAAGATACAGCTTGCTTTAAGGTCGTTGAAATAACCGTTTGCCCAACCATTTCATCAAAGGTTTGACTACGGTATTTTCGATAGAGGGCTTGATACATTATTTTTCAACTCCAAACATATCTAAATTCCAATATGATTTTTCAACAAGAATCGCTGCAAATTTTTCAAGGTATTCTTGGTCAATAGCATCGTAATCATCTGTTAAACGTGAATCCAAATCTAAAACACCAACCAATTTACCGTCTTTGACCATAGGAACAACAATTTCACTCATGGCAGCTGAATCACAAGCGATATAATTAGCGTGTTTTGTGACATCTGCGACAATCATTGTTTCACGATTAGCAGCTGATTCCCCACAAACACCTTTACCAAGCTTAATGTGCACACAAGATACACCACCTTGGAATGGTCCTAAAAGCAACTCTTCACCATTGTAAAGATAAAATCCTGTAAAAACAGAATTTGGCAAAGTCATTTTCAAGAGCGCACTGGCATTTGAAAGGTTTGACAACAAGTTCTTCTCGTTAGCAAATAAAGCATTTGCTTGCGCTAACATGATTTCATAATTCTCAATTTTCTTAGTATTTTCCATAAGGTTAATTATAGCAAAAAAACGCCACTTCGTCATACTTTGAAAAATGATATTTGAGTAAAAAAGAGCTGAGACAATGGCATCTCAACTCAATTTATATTAAAATGACTGCTTCGTTTGTTTACCTACTGATTTTTAACTTATTGCCAGTAACTTGGTCGATTGTTTTCGTAGGCTGAAATTAAATCTTCGTATTGAAGGGTAATTCCAATATCATCAAGGCCAAGAACCAACTTACGTTTCCACTCACTATCAATATCAAATGGAAATTCTCCAGCTGAAGATTTGATGACTTGATTTGGCAAATCAATGGTGATTTCTTCACCAGCTGGTAGCGCAGCTAATTTCTGACGAACTTCCAAAGGTTGAACAATTGGAAGCATTCCATTTTTCAATTCGTTATTATAATGAATATCTGAAAATGACCCAGCAATGACACAGCGAAAACCATAATCTTCCAAAGCCCAAGCCGCATGCTCACGCGATGACCCTGACCCAAAGTTATCTCCAGAAATTAGGATAGTTGCATCACGATATTCAGGTTGATTAAAGATAAAGTCAGGATTTTCATCATAATTATCATTAAGATAACGCCACTCAAACAAAAGATTCTTACCAAAACCTTTTTTATCAACTGCTTTTAGGAATTGCTTAGGAATGAGTTGGTCAGTATCAATGTTATCATTCATCAAAGGGACAGATTTCCCTGTGTAAACAGTAAATTTTTCCATTATCTCTCTCCTTTACTGAACTTCAGATAGTTGACGAACATCAACGAACTTACCTGCAATAGCTGCCGCTGCTGCCATAGCTGGGCTACAAAGGTGAGTTCTTGCTCCAAAACCTTGACGACCTTCAAAGTTACGGTTACTTGTTGAGGCACAATGAACCCCCTCTGGCACGTGGTCTGGGTTCATTCCAAGACACATTGAGCATCCTGGCTCACGCCATTCAAAACCAGCATCCATAAAAATTTTATCAAGGCCAAGACGCTCTGCCTCTTTCTTAACTGGACGCGAACCTGGAACAACAATTGCTGTTAGATTCGGTGAAATATGTTTGCCCTTGACAATCTTAGCTGCTAACTCAAGGTCTGATAGGCGCGCATTGGTACAAGAACCAATGAAAACATAACCCAAATCAATATCTTCAGCTTTATCACCAGGCTTAATGTCCATATAATGATAAGCGCGCTCGTCATTCATGTCTTTAATTTCTGGGAACGGTTTACCAAACTCAACACCCATTTCTGGGTTTGTTCCCCAAGTCACCATCGGTGCTAATTCAGAAACATCAATGGTAATGACTTTGTCATATTCAGCATCAGGATCAGAAACCAATGTCTTCCAATCTTCTACAGCTTGCTCAAATTTGTCACCTTTTGGTGCAGCTTCACGACCTTTAACATAATCAAAAGTCTTTTGGTCTGGATTCATCAAGCCCATCTTGGCACCAAATTCGATAGACATATTAGCAATAGTCATGCGTTCATCCATTGAAAGAGCATCAATAGCTTCACCACAATACTCAACCGCATAACCAACACCAGCATCAACGCCATATTGAGCAATCAGAGCAAGGATAAAGTCTTTTGAGTACACACCTTTTTGTGGTTTTCCGACAAATTCAACCTTCATTTTTTTCGGTTTAACTTGCCAAATACATTGTGTAGCAAATACATGTTCAACTTCTGATGTTCCAATACCAAAAGCAATCGCTCCAAAAGCGCCGTGTGTTGCTGTATGGCTGTCCCCGCAGACAATAAATTTACCGGGTTGACTGCGTCCTGTTTCTGGACCAACCATATGAACAATTCCTTGACGTTCTGTACCATGTGTTGCTGCATCAATGCCAAACTCCTCAACATTTCGTGCAAGAGTATCAATTTGATTTTTTGAAATCAAGTCACGAATGTTGAAAATATCAACCGTTGGAACATTATGGTCAGTTGTTCCGAATGTTAACTCTGGACGACGCACCTTGCGACCAGCATCTCTAAGGCCTTGAAAAGCCTGCGGACTTGTTACTTCATGAATATAATGCTGATCCACATACATAAGCTGAGGTTCGCCTTCTTCACCAGTAATCACGTGACGTTCCCAAAGCTTATCAAAAATTGATTTTCCGCTCATATTTTCCTCCACTGTCTTCTTATTTATTCCTTAACCATCAATGCCATATGACTAAAAGCCAATAAACAAAAGCAATGTCAATAATAATCCCTAAATACCAACATACTTTAAAATACCATTTTAAGGTTTTATGGTGAAAAAATTTACCGCCAAGTAAAGCTCCCACTCCACCAAGTAAAATACTTTCCCACAATAATGTCTTTTCTGGAATTCGCCAATGGCCAGACTTTGCCTTTTGTTTATCAACACCATAAGTGATAAAGACAAAGACATTCCATAGAATAAAAACAAGGACTGTATAATCTTTTAAACTCATAGATTTGCAATAATTGCTGCTGTCATTTCTGCTGTTGAGGCTTGACCACCTAAATCACGTGTCAAGATACCTTGATTAAAGGTTTTATCAACAGCTTCTTCAATCATTTCGGCTCCAGCAAGCTCACCAAAACTTTCACGAAGCATCATAGCAACTGACAAAATCATACTAACTGGGTTAGCAATCCCTTTTCCAGCAATATCAGGCGCTGAACCATGAATTGGTTCATACAAACTTGGTCCATTTTCTGAATGACTAGCTGAAGGCATAACCCCAAGAGTACCAGGAAGAACACTTGACTCATCAGAGAGAATATCACCAAATAGATTTTCAGTCACCACAACATCAAAACGTGATGGATTTGTAATCATAATCATAGCTGCACTATCCACTAATTGGTGCTCCAAAGTGACATCTGGAAATTCTAGAGCTACTTCTTCAGCCACTTTTCGCCACAATTTTGAAGTTGCTAGAACATTTTGTTTATCAATACTAGTTACTTTTTTACCACGAACTTGAGCCAATTCAAAGGCTTTACGAATGATACGACGAATTTCTTGAGCTGAATAATCATTAATATCACGCGCCGCTTCGTCTTCCAGCTTATGTTCACCAAAATAGATACCGCCAGTTAATTCACGAACCACCACAAAATCAACCCCTTCAATACGTTCAGGTTTCAATGGTGATAGGTGTTTAAGGGCATCAAAGATACGAACTGGACGAATATTAGCAAATAAGTTCAATTCTTTACGAATAGCAAGCAACCCTTGTTCAGGACGAACTGTTGCATTATCGTATTTCGGTCCACCAATAGCTGCTAGCAAAATAGCATCTGCAGCTTTAGCAGCATCTAAAGTATCTTTTGGTAGTGGATGTCCACAAGCGTCAATCCCTGCCCCACCAAAAGGTTTAGCATCAATATCATAATCAAATCCAATTTTATCAGCAACAGCTTCAAGAACTTCTAAGCCTGCTGCCATAATTTCTGGTCCAATACCATCACCAGCTAAGGTCACAATCTTTTTAGTCATAGTCATCACTTGCGGGAAAACAAACTGTTCTTCACGCCCTATCCTTTCTTAATCATTTGTAGGCACATCGCGGAATGAAACAGCTTTTCCAATTTCTCCCGCATTTTCTTTTTGTACTAAAGCATTGGCATTAACATACGCAATGGCACCAGCTTTTAGAACATCAAAATCAATACCTGATGCATTGAAAATAGTACCAGTATCAATATTTTCAATAGAAACTGATACACGAGCTTGTGAATCAATACCATCTGTTACAGCATCCATAGTGTAGCTGAGAAGACGAACTTTTTGATTGAAGAATTTATCAACTGCATTATAAATAGCCTCCACAGAACCCTTACCATCTGCTGTTACATCAACTTCTTCATCCTCAGCATTAATCATCACCACTTCAGCAGTCACTGTTTCATCTGGATTAGAAGTTAATTTCAAATCACCAAAGTGGAAACCTTCAGGATTTTCAATTTCTGTACCCGCAACCAAGGCACGAATATCAGCATCTGTAATTTCTGTTTTCTTATCAGCCAATTTTTTGAATTTGCTAAAGAGTGGTTTGATTTCAGTTTCTTCAAAAGCAATTTCCAATTCTTTTAGTTTTTCAACAAAGGCATGACGACCTGAAAGTTTACCAAGTGGTAGTGAATTATGCTTAACACCGACAAGTTCTGGAGTGATGATTTCATAAGTAAGCGGATTTTTAAGCACACCATCTTGGTGAATACCAGATTCGTGTGAGAAGGCATTACCACCGACAACTGCTTTGTTTTTAGGAATTGGAATACCTGAGAAACGAGAAATCAATTCTGACGTATTAACTGTTTCATTAAGAACAATATCTGATGTTGCTTGGTAGTAATCTTCACGAATGTTAAGAGCCACTGCGATTTCTTCAAGAGCAACGTTACCAGCACGTTCACCAATGCCATTAACAGTACCTTCTACACGGCCTGCACCATTTTTAATAGCTGCAAGGGTATTAGCAGTAGCCATACCAAGGTCATCATGACAGTGTGGACTGAAAATAATATCACGGTCAGATTTTACATTTTCAATAAGGTATTTAAAAATATTACCGAATTCTTCAGGTGTTGTAAATCCTACAGTATCTGGAATATTGATATATGTAGCACCTGCATCTACTGCTGTTTGAACAACTTCAAGCAAATAATCAAGCTCCGTACGAGTGGCATCTTCAGGAGAAAACTCTACCACATCAAATTTACTACGCGCATAAGTAACATGTTCCTTGATAATTTCAAGAATCTCTTCTTTTGTTTTTTTCAGTTTATATTCACGGTGAATTGGACTTGTAGCGATGAAAACGTGACATTGTGGGTATTTAGCATCTTTCAAGGCTTCATAACAAGCATCAATATCAGATTTCACAGAACGTGCCAAACCTGATACCGCTGTTGTTGTCATAGCTTCTGAAATTTGACGGACAGCTTCAAAAGAATCTGGACTAGCAGCTGGGAATCCTGCTTCAATAGAAGCAATGCCCCATTTTTCAAGTTGCTTAGCAATCGCAACTTTTTCTTTAACAGAGAAATTCACGCCAGGCGTTTGTTCACCGTCACGAAGAGTGGTATCAAGAAATTCAACTTTACGCATAGTAACCTCTTTCTAATTCTAGCAAAAACATTAATATAAAAATAAAAACATCTCACGGTCAAGCGAGATGTTTTTATCCCGCTTGGTAAGCCAAACAGGACTAATGCTTTTTCTGCACTAGCCCTCATTACGCAATAGCAAGACTGTCATTGTTGCGAATGTCATTGACTTATTTTCCCTTCGATGTTTTTCATTTTTTAACATAATACCCCTTTCTAAGCTAAAAGTCAACAGAATAATCTCAATAAAATAAATTTTCTGAAAATAATTTCAAAAAAGTAAAAGAGCTGGTTTTCCAGCCCTTCACTTATTCTTCGTTATCTTTCAAAATTGCAGCAATTTTAGTATTGATAAGGTCGATTGCGACAACATTTGAAGCACCTTCTGGGATGATGATGTCTGCATAACGTTTTGTTGGTTCGATGAATTGATGGAACATTGGTTTAACCACTGATGTATATTGTTCGATAACACTATCAAGGCTACGTCCACGTTCTTCCATATCACGTTTGATACGACGGATAATACGGATATCATCATCAGTATCAACAAAAAGTTTAATATCCATCAAATCACGAAGACGTTTGTCTTCAAGAACCAAGATACCTTCAACGATGATAACATCTTGAGGTTCTTGACGATATGTTTTTTCACTACGAGTGTGTAGTGTGTAGTCGTAAATTGGAATATCTACTGGGCGACCTGCAATCAATTCATTGATGTGTTCAATCATCAAATCAGTATCAAAAGCAAGTGGGTGGTCATAGTTAGTTGATACACGTTCTTCAAAAGTCAAGTGGCTTTGATCTTTATAGTAAGAATCGTGTTGAATCATAGCAATTTTTTGATCTTGGAAATTTGCCAAAATTGCTTTAGAAACGCTGGTTTTTCCGCCTCCAGAACCACCAGTCACACCAATAATAATAGGTTTTTTACGCATTTATTACTCCAAATAAAAAATATTTCCTATCTATTCTACTACTTTTTCCAAATTTTTCAAACATTGAAATCCCTTACTTTCCCTTTAAATAAAAAAACTTCGCTTTTTCTATGTTATAATGAAATAAAGATTTAAAACATAGAAAAGGAAAACTATGATTTCACAATTTCCATCTGTCTGGCAAGACCAACTAAAAAATGCTGGCTTTACAAAATTAACAGACATTCAAAAACAAGTTTTTGAACCCATTTCACAAGGAGATAATCTACTTGGCATCAGTCCAACAGGGACTGGTAAAACCTTGGCTTATCTATTTCCAGCATTATTAAAACTAAAACCTAAAAAGTCTCAACAATTGCTAATTTTAGCTCCAAATACAGAGTTAGCTGGGCAAATTTTTGAGGTTACAAAAACATGGGCTGAACCTCTCAATCTGTCAACTCAACTCTTCATCTCTGGTTCTAGTCAAAAACGTCAAATCGAACGTTTGAAAAAAGGTCCTGAAATTCTTATCGGAACACCAGGTCGCGTCTTTGAATTAGTTAAACTCAAAAAAATTAAGATGATGAATGTTGATACCATCATCTTAGATGAATTTGACGAATTACTTAGTGATTCACAGTACCACTTTGTTGAAAACATCATTCACCGTGTTCCACGTGACCATCAAATGATTTACATGAGTGCAACAGATAAAGTTGATCCTGAGGTTCTTGCTGAAAATACTTTAACCATTGACCTTTCTGATCAAACATTAGATCAAATTGCTCACTACTACATCTCTGTTGATAAGCGTGATCGTCTAGAATTACTTCGTAAATTCTCAAATATTCCAGAATTTCGCGGTTTAGTCTTCTTCAACAGCTTATCTGATTTAGGAGCTGCTGAGGAACGTCTTCAATTTAACAATGTTCAAGCTGTTTCACTGGCTTCTGATATTAACGTGAAGTTCCGTAAAGTTATTCTTGAAAAATTCAAAAACCACGAACTCTCATTACTTCTTGCTACTGATCTTGTCGCACGCGGCATTGACATTGAAAACCTTGAATATGTTATCAACTTCGACCTTGCTCGTGACAAAGAAACTTACACACACCGTGCTGGACGAACAGGACGTATGGGGAAAGCTGGTGTCGTGATTACCTTTATCACACACAAAGAAGAATTGAAAAAACTGAAAAAATACGCTCCTGTCTCAGAAGTTTACCTCAAGAAACAAGAAATTCATTTAAAAAAATAAAATAGTAAGCTAAAGAAGCTGAGACAAAAGTCCTCAGCTTCTTTATTTATATAGTTATTGTTTACAAGACGCAGTAGTTGAGTGGGTTCTAATACGCTTATAAATCAGCCTTTACAACCCTTTTGACATCAAGCTACGCTTGACTTCATTTCCAACCTCAAAAGGTTTCCCAAACCTTTTGAGCCATGCGGGGGTGAGTTAAAAAGGTTCGGTGAACCTTTTTAATCGGGAAATAAAACTTACGGAGTAAGTGTCAAAAACGGTCTGGGAATAGACCGTTTTAGGTCAGCAACAAGAAATTAAGACTTGCTGAGGAATCGAATTTCTACGAAATTACTAATTCGCTTTTTAATTTTTAGGCTCATGAATAAAATCTCCACTGGAGACTTTATTTGTCTCACTCCCTTTCTTATTTCAAATTATTAATAACTCTTTCCAAACGTGAAATAGCTTCAACTGGCAAGGCAAGTTTTGGATTATTTTGATTGAAAGATAACAAATAATTCAAACGGAATTGCATACGTGAACGGATGAGTTGTTTGTATTTATTATCAAAATCGTGAATAGGATATTCAGATAAATCTAAATACTCAAATCCTTCAATTGGACCAAAATCTTTAAATTCTGTATTGCCATCGACAATTTTTTCAATTATGCCAAGAGAAACTTCTTTTGGAATACTTTGTCCCATATAAGTTCCGGTATTAATGATATAACAATCAACATCTCCTTCAAATAATGAACGGAATTTTTGATAATCCTCAACCAAAGGATAAACTCTAAATGGATTAGCAAATGGTTCAATGACAAGTGTTTGTTTATTGCCTTCGATGTTTTCTGCACTTGAACGTTTGGTCATTAAGGTACAACCCATCGTAGCTGCCATCAGAGGATCATTAATCTTAATCAATGGAGGTAGTGAATCGTCTTTCATAATCCAGAAGATAGCATTAATTGGCTCTTCAATATGATCGACACGATTTGGCGTTGCGAAACGAGACTTAACCGTTCGACCATTACCGTTTCGAATGTCTTCTGTCATCAATTTCTTACGACCATTTTCATCCAAAGTAACCCCACAATTTTGTACTGTTACAAAGAAATCTTGTTCTGGGTGTCCAGTTGGATAATCATTAGTTTTATCAAAATATGAAGGTTCCAATGCAATAGATGAACCATCTTTTTCTGAAATAACAAAAGCATCATCATGCAAAACTTTGATATCATATTTACCATTGTGCTTAGCATGAGTTAGAGTAGATTTTCCTGAACCAGATAAACCAAAGAATGATGCCACATAGTCATTTCCATCTTCCTTACCTTGGAAAATCTTCAAACCACCATGGCAAGAAACATAGCCATTACGAGCCGCTGTCCCCCAAGCAAGTGTCAAAGTAGCTTTTTTCAACTCACCAAAATAATTAAGCCCCAGAATAGCAACACAGTTATGGTTAGTATCAAAATAAACTAGACCATCTGGATAAGCTGGATGAGACCATTTAGGATCAAAGAAAACAAAAATATCATCTTCATCGTAAGATTTAGAGACTTTCAAGCGATTCTTAAACTCTTCATCCAAAATTTGGAAATTCAATAACCATGAATAAAGATTGTTAATCTCTTCTTCTGGTACCATCAAATGAGCACGTACCATAAATTCTTCATCTAACCCTACAATAGCATCAGCTTTGTAAAATTGACGACGGTGCGCTTGATAAACTGCACTTCTGACAATAGACAAGAGACGTTCATCTTCATCTTCGTCTTGACCAAAAATACGGCGTGCTTTAGCTGTTCGTCCAACCACAGCACCAGAATTTGTTAACAACACACGAGCATAGGAAGGCAGTCCCAATTCCTTAGTATGAATGACAGGCATGTCTAAAATCACTGTACCTGCAGCATTTGAAGCCAGTTGATATGCCTCTTCTAAGGTTTTAATTGGGTGAACCTGGTTTTCATAAAATGCTGTTTCGACAATAGTTTTTAATGCAGAAAAATACGGACTTGATTTGCGCATTTCTAAAGTTGAAAATTGATTACGTGTTACCATTTTCTACCTCCTATTTGTATGGTTAATTTCATTCTACCAAAAAAGTATGCGTTTTCATAATTAAAAGTGTGAAAATATTAGAAAAAAGAAATAATTTCTAAAAATTTTCAAAAAAAGAACAACTTCCCTTCCTTCTATTTCTGAAAAAACAAAAAGGCTAGAACAATGTTCTAACCTTTTATCTATTATTTGGCAATATCAAATACAGTAGATTTGACAGTTGTCATAGCTTCAATTGAATATTTCACACCTTGTGTTCCAGCACCAGATTTTTTAGCACCAAGGAATGGGAAGTTATCTGTACCACGTTGTGTTTTGTTGTTAATGTGAACAGTACCCACTTCAAGTTGTTCAGCAATCTTGAATGCCAATGGGAAGTTGTTTGTAAATACAGAAGCTTGAAGACCGTATTCAGATTTGTTTGAAATTTCGATAGCTTCTTCAACTGAGTTCACACGGATAAATGGAAGGACTGGACCAAATGGTTCTTCCCAAGCCAAGCGCATATCAGTTGTAACGTTATCGAACAAGACTGGGCTGATAAGGTTACCTTCACGTTTGAATGAAATAACTTCTTTAGCACCTTTTTCTTGAGCATCTTTGATAAGACCTTCAACGTAATCAGCTGCTTTTGTATCAATAAGTGGAGTGATATCAGCGTTATCTTCTGGCATACCAACAGTCAAGTTGTTAACAAGTGCAGAAACTTTTTCAACTAATTTGTCAGCAATGCTATCCATAACAAGAACACGTTTTACAGCTGTACAACGTTGTCCTGAGTATCCATAAGCACCAGCAACGATGTTTTTAGCAGCCAAGTCAAGATCAGCATCTTCAAGGATGATAGCTGAGTCTTTACCACCAAGTTCAAGCATGATTGGACGCATACCAGCTAAATGACCAATGTGTTCACCAACTGGTGTAGAACCTGTAAAGTTAATGTAGTTAACAGCTTCATGTTCTACAATGTAGTCACCGATAACTGAACCACGTCCTGTGATTGTATTGAAGACACCTGCAGGAAGTCCAGCTTCAGCAAATGCTTCAGCCAAAAGAAGACCTGAGATAGAACCTTGCGTAGGTGGTTTAAGGGCAACAACGTTCCCTGAAATAAGGGCAGGAGCAATCTTAGAACCTGCAAGGTTGATTGGGTAGTTAAATGGTGAAATAGCAAGTACCAATCCTACTGGTTCGCGACGAACAATAGCGATTTTTTTCTTGCTTGCTGGATCAAAGCTTCCACCTTCAAGAACTTCACCTTCAAGACGTACGCCTTCTTCAGCAGCATAGTTAATGATTTCAGCAGTACGGATAACTTCTCCAACAGCTGATTTGTAACCTTTAGCAATTTCTTTTGAAAGAACAGCACCGATTTTTTCAGCATCACGTACCAAAATATCAGCTGCTTTGTGAAGGTATTCAGCACGTTCAACATATGAAAGTGCACGCCATGCTTTTTGAGCTGCTTTGGCTGATGCATATACATAGTCAACTTCTTCTTGGCTCATTGCAGGAACAGAACCAAGTTCTTCACCAGTTGCGGGAGCGTAAATTTTGATTTCTTCTTTAGAAAGTTTCCACTCACCGTTGACGTAATTTTTATATTGTTTAGTCAAGTGATATCTCCTTTTAAATGTGATAACTCCATTTTATCACTTTTTTAACTTTTTTCAATATTTAAACACAAAAAAAGTCTGAAAATTTAGACAAAAACTTTGTACCGTCAAATAGTTATAATTATAAAATATCTAACAAAATGAGAAAAGTCCTCTAATTCCTACATATGTTTTGCTATAATCAGAATTTAGAGAATTTTTTCAATTGATTAAAATTTTGTTTTTATAATTTTTTTGTATATTTTTCCATTAGAAAAAATATTATACTTTTGATTTGATTTAGGTAAAATCTTTAAAATTTTAACATTAAAAAAAGCTTTTAACAAAATGTTAAAAGCTTCCTCATGTTAATTAGTCAACATTAACATATTCTTTGCTAAGCTCAAGAACTTCTTCCATTGTTGAGCATTCTGTAAGAGCACGGTTAGCGTATTCTTGCATTTTAGCAGTGTCAAGTTTCTTCATCAAGCTACGTGTACGAAGAATTGATGTAGCTGACATAGAGAACTCGTCAAGTCCCATTCCGACAAGAAGTGGAACAGCTTTTTGGTCACCGGCCATTTCACCACACATACCAGCCCATTTACCTTCAGCGTGAGCTGCTTTGATAACGTTGTTAATCAAACGAAGGATTGATGGATTATATGGTTGGTAAAGGTATGAAACTTGTTCGTTCATACGGTCAGCAGCCATTGTGTATTGGATAAGGTCGTTTGTTCCGATTGAGAAGAAGTCAACTTCTTTCGCAAATTGGTCTGCAAGCATAGCTGCAGCTGGAATTTCGATCATGATACCAACTTGAATATCATCTGAAACGGCAACGCCTTCAGCTTTAAGGTTAGCTTTTTCTTCATCAAAGATTGCTTTAGCAGCACGGAATTCTTTAAGAAGTGCAACCATTGGGAACATGATACGAAGTTGTCCGTGTACAGATGCACGAAGAAGAGCACGGATTTGTGTACGGAACATTGCATTTCCTGTTTCTGAGATAGAAATACGAAGTGCACGGAATCCAAGGAATGGGTTCATTTCTTTTGGAAGGTCGAAGTAAGGAAGTTCTTTATCCCCACCGATATCCATTGTACGAACCACAACTGGTTTACCATTCATGCCTTCAAGAACAGCCTTGTATGCTTCATATTGTTCATCTTCAGTTGGGAAGTCTTGTGAATCCATGTACAAGAATTCTGTACGGTAAAGACCAACTGCTTCTGCACCATTAGCATTAACACCTTCAACGTCTTTAGGTGTACCAATGTTAGCTGCCAATTCGAAGTGTTTACCATCTGCTGTTACTGTTTCAGCATCTTTAAGAAGAGCCCATTCAGCTTTTTGTTTAGCATACGCTTCACCAGCAGCTTTAAATTCAGCAATTTCTTCATCTGTTGGGTTGATGATAACATCACCAGTGATACCGTTTACAGCAACGATATCGCCATCTTTAACACGGCTAGTGATATCGTTTGTCCCAAGAACAGCAGCAATTTCAAGTGTACGAGCCATGATAGCTGAGTGACTTGTACGTCCTCCAATGTTTGTAACAAAGGCTTTAACGAATTGTTTGTTCAATTGGGCAGTATCAGAAGGTGTCAAATCGTGTGCAATAACGATTGATTCTTCATCAATTGTTGCAGGGTTTGGAAGTTTAGCACCGATAAGGTGAGCCAATACACGTTTAGCAACGTCGCGGATATCTGCGGCACGTTCTTGCATGTATGGGTTATCTTCCATTCCTTCAAAGATAGTGATGAACATGTCAGTCACTTCTTTAAGTCCTGCTTCTGCGTTAGTTTGTTTTGCACGAATAGTTTCTTTAATTTGGCTGATCATTTCTGGGTCAGCAAGAACCATTAAATGTGCGTCAAATACGGCAGCTGCTTCTTCGCCAAGTGTTTCTACTGCTTTTTCACGTATAATAGAAAGCTCGTCTTGTGATGCTTTCAATGCGGCATCTAGGCGAGCTTCCTCTGCACTTGTATCTTCAACTGTAACAGTTTCAAATGACAAATCAGGTTGAACGAGTAGATACGCTTTAGCAACAGCAACACCATCAGATGCGGCAATTCCTTTAAGCATTTCTGTCATTTTCTTAAGCCAATCCTTCTTTTGTCATTGTTTCTTCGATTGCTGCAAGTGCGTCATCAGCGTCAGCACCTTCAGCAGAGATAGTTACGTCAGCACCTTGACCAACACCAAGACTCATAACACCCATGATTGATTTAAGGTTTACTGCTTTACCTTTGTAGTCAAGAGTGATGTCTGAAGCGAATTTGCTAGCTGTTTGAACAAGCAAAGTAGCTGGACGTGCGTGAATACCTGTTTCTGCAACAATGTGAAAATCTTTTGAAGCCATATTATGGTTCTCCTTTTATTTGTGTTTTTTCGGATTACCTTATGATAACCCTTACAAGCTATGATTATAGCATAAACCCTTTTTTATTTCAATAGTTACACACCTTGTATGCGCCTTCTTTTTTGAAAAATTAAGGAAAAACGCCACTTTTGGGCTGTAAAATTACCTGTTTTTTTCAAAAATAAATAGAAACAAGTTGAACTCGCTTCCATTTATTGATTAATCTTTTTTATCAGCCTTTTTTCTTTTCAAAGCCGCTGTTTGTTTTCGAAGCTCATTGAAGAATGGTGCCGTAGTCAAACTGAAGTTTTTATAGTTTCGAAGCATACGACGTTGGTTAAAACGAAATGGCTGTACTCCTTTTTCTTTTAATGTATCATTAATATGAAGTCGCAGATTATCCAAACGCTTACTGAAGACTTCGGCTTGTTTTGACAAGTCTCCCACTTCATTTTTAACCGTTTCTCGTAATTTTTCTTGCTCTGCACGAACATATTTTTCAAAAGCTTGCGCTGCTTGTTGGAATTTCACCGTATCAAGGACTGTCCAAATCAAATCAGCTGTCATAAGACAAACAATACCTAATGCTATCCATTGATTCAAATGATTTATCAAACGCATCACATCAGGCTGAATAAATTTAACAAGAATAACAATGCTAAATCCCCAAAAAAGAGAAATTCTTGGGGCAATCCAACCTTTAATATTTCCAACTTCATTGGTGTAATCCCAAAGTTTCATGTGGAAAAAGGTCTCCAGCAACCAAGCTGCAATAAATTCAAATATCGTTGCTACAAGCATACCACTAACAAAGAGACCTAAAAGATTATGCTGAAAGGGCTGTGTTGCTAACAAAACAGTTGTCACCGCAAAGCCATAAACTGGGCAATACGGTCCGACCAAAAAGCCACGATAAGCAAACTTTTTATCTTTTATAGAACAATAGATGGTCTCCCAAAGCCAACCGATGAATGAATAGATAAAAAATAAAAAAATAATATCCGTCACAGAATAGCCCATAAAACTCTAACCTCTAAAATTCAAACTATTCTCATTATAACAAAAAACCTAGAACAAGACTTGTCCTAGGTTAGGTTTTACATATTTTCAATAAGTTTTGCAGCAAACTCACTTGTTGAGCAAGCTTTTCCACCCTGAGCTAAATCTGCTGTGAATTGACCTTTGGCAAATGTTTTTTCAATTGCTTGAGAAATCAAGCTAGCAACTTCTGTCCAGCCGATGTAATCAAACAACATACAGCCTGACAAAAGAACTGAACAAGGATTAGCAATATCTTTTCCAGCAATATCTGGTGCTGTTCCATGAGTCGCTTCAAAAATAGCATGACCAGTCACATAATTGATATTAGCACCAGGTGAGATTCCGATACCACCAACTTGAGCAGCAAGAGCATCACTTGCGTAGTCACCATTAAGGTTTGTCAAAGCCACAACATCAAACTTTTCAGGGTTAAGCAAAATTTGTTGCAAGAAGTTATCGGCAATAATGTCATTCATAACCAATTTTCCACTTGCCAATTCATCTGCGTATTCGCGTTCTGCTAATTCATAACCCCATTTTCGGAAGCCACCTTCAGTGAATTTTTGGATGTTTCCTTTGTGAACGATTGTGACATTTGTTAGTTGATTAGCAAGAGCGTATTCAATTGCAGAACGAATCAAACGTTCACTACCTTCTTTTGAGATAGGTTTGATACCAATGCTACTTGTTTCAGGAAAACGAATCTTGCTGACAGACATGTCATTTTGCAAGAATTCGATGACTTTTTTCACTTCAGGTGTGCCAGCTTCCCATTCAATACCAGCGTAAATATCTTCAGTATTTTCACGGAAAATAGTAATACTTGTTTTTTCTGGTTCTTTAAGTGGACTTTCAATTCCTTTAAAATAACGAACTGGACGAACACAAGCATACAAATCCAATTCTTGGCGAAGCGTTACATTTAGTGAACGGATTCCGCCACCAACTGGTGTTTCTAGAGGACCTTTAATAGCAATCAAATCTTCTTTAATCGTATCAAGCGTTTCTTCTGGTAACCATTTACCAGTTGCTTCATGCGCTTTTTTACCAGCTAAAAGTTCATCCCATTCAACTTTCTTTTGACCTTGATAAGCTTTTTCAACAGCAGCATCAAAGACAGCACGCGCATTTTTCCAAATGTCACGTCCAACACCGTCCCCTTCAATAAAAGGGATAATTGGATGATTAGAAACGACCAATTGGCCATTTTCTAAAGTGATTTTATCAGCCATAATTTTCCTTTTTCCTTTCGTAATCTTTTTTTAACGATCTTCAAGTGGAACATATTTCAAACCAAGTTCACCTTTATAACGAGAACGTGGACGAATCAATTTATTATGTTTTTGTTGTTCTTGAATATGAGCAATCCAACCAGCAACACGACTCATGGCAAAAATCAACGTAAAGATTGAACTATCAATACCAAGCACATGATAAACTGTCGCTGAATAGAAATCGACATTTGGAATCAAACCTTTAGTATGTTTCATGTAATCTTCAATTTCACGAGACAAGTCAAACCAAATTTCATTTTCAGTTCCTTCTGTTAAAGCTTGAGCCATTTCACGAAGATATTTTTCACGTGGGTCTTGTGTTTTATAAACGCGGTGGCCAAATCCCATGATTTTTTCTTGTGAATCAAGTTTTTCTTTTAGATAAGCTTTAGTATCACCCATTTCACGGATTTCAGTCAACATGTCAAAAACACGTTCATTAGCGCCACCGTGAAGAGGTCCTTTAAGGGTACCAATCGCTGTTGTTACACAAGAATAAATATCAGCCAAAGTTGACGCACAGACACGTGCGGCAAATGTTGAGGCATTTAATTCATGGTCAGCATGTAGAACTAAAGCTCGATTTAAAGCTTTAACTTGCAATTCTGTTGGTTCTTCACCATTTAGCATATAAAGGAAATTAGCCGCAAAGCACAAATCCTTACGTGGTGCTACAGGTGTTTTTCCTTCACGTAAACGAGCAAAAGTTGCAATGATGGTTGGCATTTTTGCCATCAATTGAATAGATTGTTCGTAAGTTGCTTCTTCTGAATTATCTTCCGCATTAACATTGTAAACTCCGAGTAGGCTAACTGTTGAACGAAGAACACTCATTGGATGTAAGTGATTACGTGATTGAATCATAATACATTGCACAACAGCGTCACTGATAGCGTAATTATCACGAAGTAATTTTACAAAATCATCAAGTTGTGTTTTATTTGGCAAATGAAGGTTCCAAAGAAGGTAAATCACTTCTTCGAAACTTGCGTCATTGTCCATCAATTCTGAAATATTATAACCTGCGTAAGATAGATTATCATTAATAATCGAGCTAATACGGGTATTACAGGCGATTAAGTCTTTTAATCCACTTGATCCTGTCATATATTAAGCACCCCCTAATTTCTTTCTAACAACCATTGGAAGAATTCCGCCGTTTTTGTAGTAACGGATGTCAGCATCCGCATCAAAACGTACCATGGCTTTAAAGTGTTTTTCACCTGATTCATCACGTGCAATCACATCAACAATATCGTGAATACCAGGATTTTCTGAAAGGTTAATATCGTATGTTTCGTAACCTGTTAATCCAAGACTTTCAGCTGTATCACCTTCTAAGAATTGCAATGGTAAAACCCCCATCATGACAAGGTTTGAGCGGTGAATACGTTCAAAGCTTTCAGCAAGAACAGCTTTAACACCAAGAAGATTTGACCCTTTGGCAGCCCAGTCACGACTTGATCCCATACCATAGTCTTTACCAGCAATGACCAAAGTATCAACCTTATCTTCTTTATAATGCATGGCTGCATCATAGATTGGCATTAATTCACCATTGTATTTTGTATAACCACCAATTTTACCGTCGGCTAATTGGTTTTGAATTCGAATGTTGGCAAATGTTCCGCGCATCATGACTTCGTGGTTACCACGGCGGCTACCATATGAGTTGAAATCAAGGTAATCAACACCATGTTCTGTCAAATATTTAGCAGCTGGACTGTTTTTAGCGATGTTACCTGCTGGTGAAATATGGTCAGTTGTAACACTATCGCCAAATTTAGCCAATGGTTTAAGGTTTTTAAGTGGTTTGATTGCTAAATCATCACCCAAGTTATCAAAGTATGGTGGGTTTTGGATGTATGTTGAGGCTTCATTCCAATGGTAAATTTTACTTTCTTCTGTTGGAATTTGGTTCCATTTTTCACTATCTGTAAAGACATGTTCATACTCGTGTTCGAACAATTCGCGTGTGACAAATTTGTCAACATATTTTGCCACTTCATCATTTGTTGGCATAATGTCTTTAAGATAAACTGGTTCGTTATTTTGATCAAAGCCAAGTGGTTCAGTTGTCAAATCAATGTTAGTATTTCCAGCCAGAGCGTAAGCCACAACAAGTGGCGGGCTAGCAAGGAAGTTCGCTTTGACAAGTGGGTTAACACGTCCTTCAAAGTTACGGTTACCTGATAAAACTGCTGACGCTAACAAATCAGTATCTGTAATTGCCTCAGCTACTTCTGGGCGAAGGCTACCTGAGTTACCGATACATGTTGTACAACCATAACCAACAATATTAAAGCCAAGTGTATCTAGATAAGTTTGCAAACCAGAGTTTCGAAGATAACCTGTCACCACTTTTGAACCAGGAGCAAGTGATGTTTTAACTGTCGGAGCTACGCGTAGACCTCGTTCAACAGCATTTTTAGCAAGTAATCCAGCTGACATGAGTACGTAAGGATTTGATGTATTCGTACATGACGTGATAGCTGCAATTGCCACATGTCCAGTCTTAATCTCAACATCTTGATCTTCAAAATGAACAGTTGCTGTTTTATTAATTTCATCAGCTGTTAGACCAAATCCTTGAACACCTGCTTCACGTACCAAACTTTCTTGGAAAGTTTGTTTAGCTTGTGTCAAATCAATCAAATCTTGTGGACGTTTTGGTCCAGAGATACTTGGTGAAATAGTAGATAAATCAATTTCAACGACTTTAGTGTATTCAGCTTGATGTTCTGGATCGTAGAAAAGATTGTTACGTTTAGCATATTCTTTTGTCAATTCGATGTGAGTTTCATCACGGTTTGTCAAACGCATGTAGTTAAGTGTTTCATCATCGATTGGGAAATAACCACATGTTGCACCGTATTCAGGAGCCATATTAGCGATAGTTGCACGCTCTGCAAGGCTAAGATTTGAAAGACCATCACCAAAGTACTCAACGAATTTGCCGACAACTTTTTCTTGACGAAGGACTTGTGTCACTTTAAGTGCCAAGTCAGTTGCAGTCGCAATCTTAGGCAATTTACCTGTCAAACGGACACCGATGACTTCTGGAATTGGGAAGAATGACGCTTCACCAAGCATAGCTGCTTCAGCTTCAATACCTCCAACACCCCAACCAAGCACACCAATACCATTAATCATTGTTGTATGACTATCAGTACCAAACATTGAATCAGGATAAAGCATGCCATCTTTTTCAATAACAACATCGCTTAAATATTCAATATTAACTTGGTGGATAATCCCTGTTGCTGGTGGAACAGCGCGATAGTTATCAAATGATTTTTCTGCCCATTTCAAAAATTCATAACGCTCATTGTTACGTTTAAATTCCATGTTAATGTTATCTTCTAAAGCTGTGTCACAACCGAAGAAATCGACTTGAACACTGTGGTCAATAACCAAATCAACAGGAATTTCAGGATTAATAAGTTCTGCATCACCACCGTTTGAGACAATGGCATCACGCATTGAGGCAAGGTCAACCACAACTGGTACACCAGTGAAATCTTGTAGGATAACACGACTTGGTTTGAAAGGCACCTCGCCTTGGATGTTTTTAGGATTGTAAGTTGCTAAATTTTCAATGTGAGATTTTGTGACATCTACTCCATCATACTTTCTGAGTAAACTTTCAAGTAATATACGAATAGTGTAAGGGATTCTTTTGATATTTCCTCCATAATGAGAAACGGCTTCTTCAAGATTAAGGTAAGAATAGTCATTCTCTTTGAAAGAAAATTTAGATAAGAACTCTGTCATGTACGGACCCCCGATTATAATTATGGTGTTTTAATTATACAAAATTCAGAAAATTTTGTCAACATTAATTTACAGGTATATGTTAGGTTTTCTGACACAACTTGTCACCTTGTTGGTCGTTTTCCAAAAACGCTTGATATCACTACATTTTGTATCGCTTTCAGCAACAAGGTACTATATGTTGTGTTTTTGTAAGCCTTTTTGTTTGCTTTTTTGGTAAATTTTGGTTATTCTAATTAAACATTGAATTAAAAAAAGATATCGATTTATGGAGGAAAGCCTAATGGCTAACAAAATTACACTTTTTTCAAAAAATAATTGCATGCAATGCAAAATGACCAAAAAGCTTTTAGAAAAAGAGGGGGCTGATTTCCAAGAAATTAATATCGATGAGCGTCCAGACATGATTGATTACGTTAAAAGCCTTGGTTTCACTGCTGCTCCAGTTATCAAAGCCGGCGATATCGTATTCTCTGGCTTTCAACCAAGTAAGTTAAAAGAAATTGTTTAACTACACTACTTCCATCTTTAATTAGAAAGGAATTACCTTGCCCGACAAACGAGCTTGGTATCTTACTTTATGAGTCTTAAAAATCTCGGCGATGTATCATACTTTCGCCTTAATAATGAAATTAACCGTCCAGTCAATGGACAAATCCCCTTAAATAAAGATAAAGAAGCTCTGAAAGCCTTCTTTTCTGAAAATGTCATTCCCAATACAATGACTTTCAAGAACATTTCAGAAAAAATCAGCTACTTAATCACAAATGACTACATTGAAGCTGAATTCATCAGTAACTATTCACCAGAGTTCATTGAATCATTATCTGAAGAATTAAGATCTCACAATTTCCGCTTCAAATCATTCATGGCAGCCTACAAGTTTTACCAGCAATATGCATTAAAAACAAACGACGGTAGTCAATACCTTGAAAGCATCGAAGACCGTGTCCTTTTTAATGCACTCTATTTTGCCAATGGCAATGAGACATTAGCTCGTGATTTAGCCACTGAAATGATTAACCAGCGTTACCAACCAGCTACTCCTTCTTTCTTGAATGCAGGCCGTAGTCGACGAGGAGAATTTGTATCGTGTTTCCTAATTTCAGTTACTGATGACATGAACGCTATTGGACGTTCCATCAACTCAGCTCTGCAATTATCAAGAATCGGAGGCGGTGTTGGTATTAGCCTTTCAAATTTGCGTGAGGCTGGAGCTCCTATTAAAGGATATGAAGGTGCAGCATCTGGTGTGGTACCAGTCATGAAACTCTTTGAAGATAGCTTTTCATATTCTAACCAACTTGGTCAACGCCAAGGTGCCGGTGCGGTTTACCTGGATGTTTTCCACCCAGATATCATGGCTTTCTTATCTACTAAAAAAGAAAACGCTGATGAAAAAGTGCGTGTCAAAACACTGTCACTTGGAATCACCGTTCCTGATAAATTCTACGAACTAGCTCGCAAAAATGAAGACATGTATCTCTTCAGCCCATATAGTGTTGAGCGTGAGTACGGTGTTCCTTACAGCTACGTGGACATCACAGCAGAATACGACAAAATGGTTGCAAATCCTAATATTGTCAAAACTAAGATTAAAGCGCGTGATTTGGAAACTGAAATTTCAAAACTCCAACAAGAATCTGGTTATCCTTATGTAATTAACATTGACACAGCTAACCGTACTAATCCAATCGATGGTAAAATCATCATGTCAAACCTATGTTCTGAAGTTCTTCAGGTTCAAAAACCAAGCATTATCAATGATGCCCAAGAATTTGTCAAAATGGGAACAGATATTTCATGTAATTTGGGTTCAACTAACATCGTTAATATGATGACTTCTCCAGATTTTGGTCGCTCTATTAAAGCTATGACACGCGCTCTAACTTTTGTTTCAGATACGTCATCAATTGAAGCTGTGCCAACAATCAAGCATGGGAATGAACAAGCTCATACCTTTGGACTTGGTGCTATGGGACTTCACACCTACCTAGCTCAAAACCATATTCACTATGGAAGTCCGGAATCTATTGAATTTACAAACATCTATTTCATGTTGCTCAATTACTGGACATTAGTCGAATCTAATCAGATTGCCCGCGAACGCAAGCAGACATTTGTAGGATTTGAAAAGTCAAAATACGCGGACGGAAGTTACTTTGATAAATACATCACAGGTGAATTTGTACCAAAATCTGATCGCGTGAAAGAACTTTTTGCAGATCATTTTATCCCTAGTGGTAAAGATTGGGCTGAGCTTCGTGATGCTATCATAGCAGACGGGCTCTATCACCAAAATCGTTTAGCAGTTGCTCCAAATGGTTCTATTTCTTATATCAATGATGTTTCTGCGTCACTTCATCCAATTACGCAACGTATTGAAGAACGTCAAGAAAAGAAAATTGGTAAGATATATTACCCTGCTGCTGGTTTGTCGACAGATACAATTCCTTACTACACATCTGCTTATGATATGGATATGCGAAAAGTCATTGATGTTTATGCCGCAGCTACCGAGCACGTCGACCAAGGGTTATCACTCACCTTGTTCTTACGCAGCGATATTCCAGAAGGACTCTATGAATGGAAATTGCAAAGTAAACAAACCACTCGTGACCTGTCTATCTTGCGTCATTACGCTTTTAATAAAGGCCTTAAATCTATTTATTACATCCGTACCTTCACTGATGACGGTGAAGAAGTCGGTTCAAACCAATGTGAAAGCTGTGTGATTTAACTGAACACTTGTTATTGGTCCTAAAGGACCTAATAACAAGACGGCAACCGCTATGGCGGATTCCCTAGTTCACTTACCAACTTCATCAAATGACTAGTATCGAGTCATTTGGTTTTGTGTGATAACTGCTATGTGACGACATGAACCGGTACAACTTAAAGAACTTCAATTGAAGCGCCAGTCTTCTGGCTAGCTTTCTTATAACTACTCTTAGGAGAAATCAGAAACATGACTACATATTATAAAGCCATTAATTGGAATGAGATTGAAGATGTCATTGATAAATCAACTTGGGAAAAATTAACAGAACAATTCTGGCTTGATACGCGTATTCCTCTCTCAAATGATTTAGATGACTGGCGTAAACTCTCAGACCAAGAAAAAGATTTGGTTGGTAAGGTATTTGGTGGCTTAACTCTTCTTGATACCATGCAATCAGAATCTGGTGTTGAAGCTATTCGTGCAGATGTCAGAACACCTCATGAAGAAGCTGTTCTCAACAATATTCAATTCATGGAGTCAGTCCATGCCAAATCTTACTCTTCTATTTTTTCAACCCTGAATACAAAATCAGAGATTGAAGCCATTTTTGAATGGACAAATAACAACGAATATTTGCAGAAAAAAGCTAAAATCATTAATGATATTTATGAAAATGGTACTGCTCTGCAAAAAAAAGTTGCTTCAACTTTCCTTGAAACCTTTCTCTTCTATTCTGGATTTTTCACCCCTCTTTATTATCTTGGTAACAATAAATTGGCAAATGTCGCTGAAATTATCAAATTAATTATCCGTGATGAATCTGTTCATGGCACTTACATTGGATATAAATTCCAGCTTGGTTTCAATGAATTATCCGAAGAAGAACAAGAAGAATTGCGTGACTGGATGTATGATTTACTTTACCAACTTTATGAAAATGAAGAAAATTATACTAAAACACTCTATGACGAAGTAGGCTGGACCGAAGAAGTTCTGACTTTCTTACGCTACAACGCTAATAAAGCTCTTATGAACTTAGGCCAAGATCCGCTATTTCCTGATACCGCTAATGATGTCAATCCAATCGTCATGAATGGTATCTCAACTGGTACTTCTAATCACGACTTCTTTAGTCAGGTTGGAAACGGCTACCTTCTTGGTTCTGTCGAAGCTATGCAAGATGATGATTACAATTATGGTCTTGATTAGCATTTTCAAAAATTTTCGAAAACAAATTAGAATTTTCAAAAAATTATTGCAAACTGTCTTGACAAGAAACTTTCGTTCATGCTAGACTATAAGCAAATATATTTCACAAAGGAGTGCCTCTGGCTGAGATCGCATTTGCGAAATCCTGATAACCTGATCTCGTTAGGACGAGCGTAGGGATTGTGACATGACTTTTTTAAACTTGTTTGAAATCGCATTGAACATATTATCAGTAAAAAGCTCCTTTGTATTAGAAGGAGCTTTTTATGTCGTCAAAGAATTCTCAATTGTCTGCTTTAATTGAGACTGCACTTGTTGCTGCTTTTGCCATGGCCTTATCTTATATCCCAGATTTTGCTAGTTGGTTCACCCCTTCATTTGGTACTGTCCCTGTCGTTCTCTTTGCTCTAAGACGTGGTCCAAAATATGGAACTTTGGCTAGTTTGATTTGGGGATTACTTCATTTCATTTTAGGAAAAGTTTGGTACTTGGCTTTATCACAAGTTATTATTGAATACATTATCGCCTTTATCTCGATGGGATTAGCTGGTTTTCTATCTGCACCATTTCAAAATGCTCTTTCTAAAGATAACAAGGGACGCGCTTTAATTTACTCAACTATCGGTGCGATACTTGCTGTTTTCGTCCGCTATTTCTGGCATTATGTAGCAGGCTTTATCTTCTGGGGAAGCTATGCTCCAAAAGACATGTCTCCCTACTGGTATTCATTTACCGTCAACGGAACAGCTGGACTATTGACTTTGATTTTCGTCATTTTAGCACTTGCTATTATCATACCAACACAAGGAAAACTTTTCTTGGTAAAAAAATAACTATTCCTCTTTAAGCGTAACACTACAAAAGCTAAGGCTACTTGCCTTAGCTTTTGTCATGTCTTTAAATTAAATTTGTTTTGCCAAATTAATCATTTCAAGTACACCTTGTGCGCATTCGCTACCTTTATTTCCAGCTTTTGAACCTGAGCGTTCGATAGCTTGTTCGATATCTTCTGTCGTAACCACGCCAAACATGACTGGAATATCACTCGTAAGATTGATTTGACCAACACCTTTTGCCACTTCATTACAAACAAGGTCATAATGACTAGTTGACCCACGGATAACACTTCCGAGTGTGATAACTCCATCGTATTTGCCAGTCGCAACAATTTTTTTGGTCATGAATGGAATCTCAAAAGCACCTGGGACCCAATAAACATCAATATCTTCTTCAGCTACTTCGTTGCGAATCAAACCATCCATGGCACCTCCCAATAATTTTGAGGTGATAAATTCATTAAAACGTGCGACTACAATAGCAATTTTTAAGTCTTTTCCGATAAATTTTCCTTCAAATGTTGTCATGATTTTTCTCCTTATACGATATGTAGTAAATGATGAAATTTTTCTTGTTTGGTTTGCAAATAAGCACGATTTTCTTGATGAGCCGGCATCTGCAAAGGCAAGCGTTCAACAATCTCAACGCCAGATTTTTCAAGTTGCTCTAACTTGTCAGGATTGTTAGTCAATAACTTGATTTGCTTAATGTTCAAAAATGATAGAATATCTGCCGCAATTTGATAATCGCGCTCATCTGGTGCAAAACCAAGTTCAAGGTTGGCATCATAGGTATCCATACCTTCTTCTTGCAACTGGTAAGCCTTAAGTTTGTTTTTAAGTCCAATGCCACGTCCCTCTTGTCGAAGGTACAAAATAGCTCCGCGCCCAACTTTATCAATTTGGTTCATTGCTGCATGTAATTGCTCACCACAATCACAACGTAAAGAACCAAAAACATCTCCTGTCAAACATTCTGAGTGCAAACGCAATAAAAGTGGCTCATCGCTTGTTAACCCCCCCTTTGACAACAAAACGTGCTCACGATGTTCTTCATCTTCAAACAAGCGCAACTCAAAATCACCATAAGCCGATGGCAACTTTACCTTTGGGCTGTCTTGAAAACTCACATAACGGGCAATATCACCCACTTCAATCATGGTCAAATTCCATTTCTCAGCATACGTGTATAAATCAGTCTTACGGGCCATAGTGCCATCTTCTTTTAAAATTTCACAAATATAGGCTGCCTCACTACCACCAGCTAAACGCGCCAAATCAAGACTAGCTTCGGTGTGCCCTCGACGTTGCAAAACACCGCCACTTCGTCCCACTAAAGGAAACATATGCCCAGGGCGATGAAAATCGCTAGCTTTACTACTTTGTGATGCCAAAGCTTGAATAGTTTTAGCACGATCAAATGCTGAAATACCCGTTGATGTCTCCTTGTGGTCGACACTAATAGTGAAGGCTGTGCCGTGTGCATCAGTGGTTTCTTCTGACATTGGAGATAGTTCCAAATGCTTAGCAATACGTTTTGATACTGGTGCGCAAATCAAGCCACGCGCGTGCGCTGTCATAAAATTCACATTTTCTGGAGTTACCAATTCTGCTAAACCGACCAAGTCTCCTTCTGCTTCGCGGTCATCATCATCAACCACTACAATTAATTTACCTGCTTTTAAATCAGCAAGTGCTTTTTCAACATCCTTAAACATTTATTGTCCTCCCATTTTTGCCATTTGTGCTTGCATGTATTTGGCTAAAATATCTGTCTCAATATTGACCTTATCACCTTTTTTAAGCTGAGCCAGATTCGTTGCTTTAGCTGTATGTGGAATTAAAGACACGCTAAATTGTCCTGACTTGACAAAGACCACCGTCAAACTAACACCATTAACTGCGATTGACCCCTGACCCACGATTTGACCTTCCAATTCTTTTGGAAAAGCAAAACTAAGTACAATAGCATTTTCATCACTTTCTTTTTGAACAAGTGTCGCAACGCTATCAACATGTCCTGTCACAAGGTGCCCTTCAAAACGAGCATTAGCAGACATTGCCAGCTCTAAATTGACCAAATCACCAATACGACAAGTTGAGAAAATTGTTCGTCTAAAGGTTTCTGGCATGATATCTACCGTAAACATATCACCTGCTTTTGCTACGCAAGTTAGACAGACACCATTGATTGCCATACTATCACCAATTTTATAATCTGCTAGCAATTTTCGAGATGCTTTGCAAGTTAATTTAATATTATGCTGGTGTTTAACCATTCGACTAATGCGCCCTTGTTCTTGAATTAATCCTGTAAACATCACAACCTCCTTTTGACTGACAAACGCAGATTAGTGCCAATTGTTTGAACTGAAAAATCCTGCAAATCGTAAACTTGTTCAACCTGACGAGAACTTGCTATAGCAGCTCTGCCATTGCCACCAATCACCTTAGGGGTCACGTAAGAAATGAGTTCATCCCATAAATCGCTCGCTAAAAACGCATCATGAACCTGCGCTCCGCCCTCGACATAAACAGACTGAATCTTTTTCTCATAAAGCGCCTGCAAAATGTTAGCAATGGAAAAATCATCTAAAGATATGACCGTGATATGCGCAGGCAAATTCGCAACTTGTCGCCTACTAAAAATGTAAACTGGCGCTGATTGATTTTTAAAAATTTGTAACTCTCGTTTGTCAAAAATGCGTCCTGCTTCATCCAAAATCACACGTACTGGCGGATACAAACTTGTCCCTGCTCCCAGTAATCTCGGATTATCAATCAAAACCGTGTCAGCACCAACCAAAATGGCTTTGTAGTCATCTCGCTCATCATGAACAAAACGGTTGGTTTCATCATCAGTCAAGGCAGTTCGTTTGCCAAGCACCGCAATTTTCCCATCCAAGCTCACCGCTTGTTTCAAAACCACATAGGGGCGCTTGTATTCATGATAGAAATTATAATGCGGATTGAGTGCGCGTGCCTCATTTTCCAAAATACCAGTAATAACCTCAATCCCTTGTTCTCTTAAAAAGGCCAACCCCTTTCCAGCAACCAAAGGATTGGGATCAAGTTGTCCAACCACGACCTTTTTGATGCCAGAATCCAGGATTGCCTGTGTACAAGGCGGTTGTTTTCCTCGATGATGACAAGGTTCTAACGTTACATAGAGTGTTGAATTGAGCAGTTCTTCAGGGGCTTCACAATGTAAAATTGCATTTTTCTCAGCATGTTCATGACCATACTGCAAATGCGCTCCACGAGCAATCACACGATTATCTTTAACGATGACCGCACCAACCAAAGGATTGGTATAGGTCTGCCTAAAGCCATTTCTAGCTTCTGCAATTGCTTGTGCCATATAAGCTTCGTGCATATAAGCCTCCTTTCCAACAAAAAATCCCAAGAAAAACAAGCTTAGCTAAAGCAATTTTCATCGGGATAATTCATTTTTACCGTTGCATCAAGCAACACCAAAAAACAATAATTGTAATCAAAAACCTCGTAGCAATACACTACGAGGCAATTAAAGACAACTAAAAAAGTATTCCAAAAAGTAAGAGACTCACTCTTTGATACTCTATCAACTTCTTCTCTCATCCAGACTATACTGTCGGTTCTGGAATCTCACCAGATCAGCTTGCGCTCACGGACTTAGCTCTCTCATCTGCATGTCAGACCAAACAAAGTTGATTGATGATTTGCTTTTAGTTTAGGCGACTCCTCGCAGACATAACGGGTGTTAAGCAAAAGGCGTCAACAATGAATAAAAGCAAATAGCAATCAACGAGACAACATTACCGTCGGTCGGGAATCACACCCTGCCCCGAAGAAAACTATTCAATTCTTTCTTAGATTAGCACGATTTAAAAACACTGTCAATCATTTTTCTTATTTTCTGAAATATTTATTAACAAAACGAATGTTCGCAAGGTTAATGTAGAGATAGATTACTGTCGTAACGACAAAACCTGACATAACATCAATAGAGCTCACAATTGCTAAAATGTATAGAATCACATAAACAATTGGTAAAAATTGGTTCAGATTGAAAACAATTAAGAAAGCTTGTTCATAATTTGCTTGAAGTTCACCTTCATCATAAGAGTAAGCAAATTCTTTTACTTCTTTAATTGTTGGCATAGCTGATAATTTGTAGTGACGAATTTTTTGAGTTAATTTAAATATCATCACTTGGAAAATAATTAGCAGAACTAGGAAAATGATATCTTTTACATATGCTGTAAAATTAAGGGCAGCACCGCTAACAATTCTATCATGGAAACCGTAAACATCACCAAATATTGAAAGGAGAATTAAGGCTGCTGAGGCATTGTAGAAAATTGTTGCAAACTCTAAATTTTTAAATGTCTTGCGATAAATCTCATAATTATCATCTTCATCAGCATCATCACCCATGCTTTCATAACGATTATGGTAATGATTTGCTTGATACATGAACCATAATGTGACAACAATTGAAATAGTAGTAATCCCATAAGCCAAAACCATAAAAGTATCATAATTAAACGTTAACACGTTATCACCAAAACCAACACCAAAAAACCAGTAAGCCCACCTACAAGTGCACTCGTTATGGCAATTCCGAGGTACATTAGGATACGTTGTTTAGTTGTTAATTGTTTTGCTTTTTCATTCTTCTTCTCCCTCTTCATCAAGACTAAAAACATTTTCGACAGGTTCATTAAATATGTGTGCAATGCGTAGAGCAATAATCACTGACGGTGTATATTCGTTACGCTCTAGGAGACTAATGGTTTGTCTAGAAACCCTAGCTAGTTTCGCTAATTGAGTTTGATTTAACCCCTCACGTGCACGCAATTCTTTAAGACGATTCTTTAAGACCAAAATACCCTCCATTCTAGTAACTAACACTACTACTTATTTTTTGATTTCTTCTTCCGATCAAGTCTTTTTTCTCCTTTTCCCTTTTGTTGATTTGATTATAGCATCGTTTTTTATTTTTGACAAGTATATTTGTCAAAAATAAAAATATTTTTGTCATAATTGATAATATGTTTGTCAAATAAAGACTCAGTTAATAAAACCGAGTCTTTATTTCCTACAAACTTTTAATCATTTCAACCAATTTTTGAGCATGTTCTTGTGATTTTTCAATCAACTCTTGTGCTTTATCCGCATCCTCGCGTAGTGAATACGACACACCATGTGTGACAATATGACCAACAAAGTTAAGCTGCGTCAATTTCGCAGTCAAACGAATCGGTGCCAAAAGGTCTTCAATTGTCGTTCCAGCTTCAGCACTATAGGCCGCTTCACCAGCTCCTGTCGTCAATGATGCAATCAAAACTTTCCCTTTTAATGCATCACCATTTGAACCATGAGAAAAACCGTGTACAAACACTTTCTCAATCCATTTATTCATCAATGATGGTGTCATATACCAGTACAAAGGATATTGAAAGACAATGACATCCGCCCAACGAAGTTTGTCTTGTTCAGCTGCCACATCAATCTGATAATCAGGATATAAATTACTCAAAATATCCAATTCAACTCCTGGGTAGAGCTTTTTAATTTCTTTTAAAATAGTTTTATTAGCTAAAGAATCATTTTTCAAATCAGGATGTCCTGAAACAACAAGAACTTTTTTAGACATATTTACACCTCTTTTTATTTTCAGAAAATTATATACATTTTAACATAATTTGTCAACCAACGTCTCTTCTAACTAGACAGCACAAATAAATGAAGCTGAGCTCATTATCTCAGCTTCTTTCTCTTTAAGCAAAAACATCTTTTAAAATAGCGACACCTTGGTCAATTTGCTCTTTTGTCAAAGTCAATGGGGGTAAAAGACGGATAACATTAGTACCAGCTGTTAAAACAACTAATCCTTTGTCACGCGCTTTTTCAACCAATTCACCAAGATTTTCAGTCGTTTCAATACCAATCATGTAACCCAAACCACGAATATCAGCCACTTTAGCATTTCCTGCTAAAGCTTTTTTCAATTCAGCTTGCAAGTAGTTTCCGTTATCAAGTGCTTGTGGTAAGAAACCGTCAGCCAGCATAATATCCAGTACGCTTGAGGCTGCTGACATGACTAATTTATTACCACCAAAAGTTGACCCGTGACTACCATATGAGAAAGCTGAACCGAGTTTTTCCTTAGCAATCATCGCACCCACTGGCACACCATTTCCAAGACCTTTTGCCAAAGTGAAAATATCTGGTTCAATACCATAATGCTCAAATGAGAAGAGCTTACCAGTACGTCCCATACCAGTTTGCACTTCATCAACGATTAGAAGAATTCCTGTTTCTTGACAGAAATTGCTCAAAGCTGTCACAAAATCCTTATCAGCAGGTCGAACACCTGATTCCCCTTGAACCAACTCTAACATGACAGCTGCTGTGTCATCAGTCACCATACTTTTAACACTATCTAAATCATTGTAAATAGCATAGCTAAAGTGTGGCACACCGTCACCAAAACCAATTTTGATTTTATCTTGACCTGTTGCTGACATTGATCCAAAGGTACGTCCATGGAAAGAATTGACAAAAGTAATGATTTCTTGTTTGCCAGTTGCTTTACGAGCGATTTTAATGGCAGCTTCATTGGCTTCAGCACCGCTATTGGCAAAGAAGGCGAGATAATCTTTATCGCCGATTAATTTGCCAGCTACTTCTTCTTGTAAAGAATTAAGATACAAGTTAGGTGTGTGCCAGATTTGTTCAGATTGTTTTTGCAAAGCTGCCTTAACTTGTGGGTGAAATCCTAGATTTGTGACTCCAATTCCAGTGGAGAAATCTAGATACTTTTCCCCATCTTGGTCAAAAAGATAATTTCCCTCAGCTTTGACAAATTCAATTGCTGCACGTTTATAATTTTGAAATAGTTTCGTCATTTCTTTCTCCCATTTACATTAAGTTTCAGCTGATGATTGAAGTTCCTGTTACAAGATTGTCGCCAATCAATACTTCACCAACACCTGCTAAAACGGTATTGACAGCTGATTCAATTTTTGGAATCATGCCACCAGTGATAATGCCTTGATCAATTTTCTCTTGAAATTCTGTCGATGTTAAACTATCTAGCACAGCTCCATTTTCCAAGACGCCTTTAACGTCAGTCATAAGGACCAATTTCTCAGCTTCCAAAGCTACAGCGACTGCCGTTGCCAAATAATCAGCGTTGATATTGAGCATTTCGCCTTGTTCAGAATAACCAATAGAAGCCAAAACTGGCAACATATGATTATCGAGCATTTGCTCTAAAATCGGCGTTTGAATATGAGACACATCACCAACATAGCCATAGGTATGTTTATCAAGGAAGTCAGCTTTAACCACACGCTTAAGTCCTGATAAAAGTTGAATACTATCAACAGACGATTGGTTCAATTTTTTAGTCAAATTGTGACCAACCATATTTAAAAGTGCATAGCTAACTAATCTCATATCAGCTTGACTTGTTACACGAAGCCCATTGATTTTTTTAACTGGAACATGATTATCTTCCATCAATTTATTAATGGCATAGCCACCACCGTGTACGATAACAACTTTCTTACCATTATCTTTCCAGTCTTTGACTTGATTAATAAAATCTTGTGAAAGGTGTTGACTAGCAACTCCTCCAATTTTAATCACAATAGTATTTTTCATGGTCTCATCCTTTTATGTACGATAGAGAGCATTGATTTTCACATAATCATATGACAAATCGCAGCCCCATGCTTTTCCTTGTGCTTCACCTGCATGCAAATCAACCGTGATAGTAATCTCATCTTCGTGCATAACATCTTGCATTTCTTCTGCTTCAAATTCAACGGGACTTGATTTTAGCATGACTGGAACATCGCCAAGGAAAATGTCAATATTATCAACAGGAACATCAACCCCTGCATAACCAACTGCTGCTAGAATACGTCCCCAGTTAGGGTCTTCACCAAAAATAGCCGTCTTAACAAGGCTTGAACCCACAACACTTTTAGCCATCATACGGGCATCAAGGGCATTTGGAGCATTTTTGACTTTTACTTCAATGAGTTTGCTTGCCCCTTCACCATCTTTAGCAATCATTTTAGCCAATTCTTGCATGACATAATTAAGCATGGCTGAGAATTTATCAAATTCAGGTGTATTTGGCAAAATTTCTTCGTTCAAAGTACAACCATTTGACATGACAAGAACCATATCATTTGTTGATGTATCACCA
>NZ_DGTE01000046.1:0-64599 GCF_002393675.1 Streptococcus sp. UBA4344 | reverse complement strand
AAAGATGTCCGTGAGTTTGTGCTATGACAATATCATCAAGGTAAGTTGTTAACTTGTCCGGATAACCGTTATCGTAGTCACAGTTACCACGAACAACTTTGATACCATCCCAAATGGGATCTGAGCTAGGAAGTTCAGAATCACCATTGTGGAAAATGGCATCAACCTCTCCTTGATAACGTTGTTTAATATTGCTAATAATCTCACGATCTCCGTGAGAATCACTCATTACAATTATTGTTCTGCTTGCCATACTGGGAATGCCTCCATTAATTTCTTAACAGCCAACCCTCGATGTGAAATTTCATTTTTTTCATCTGCTGTCAATTCAGCAGCGTGACGTCCAGTTTCACCAACTAAAAATAGTGGATCGTAACCAAAGCCATTGTCACCTTTAGCTTCCATAGCAATGTAGCCGGGCCAATCCGCTTCAACAACCAAACTTTCTTTACCTGGTGCAGCCACTACAAGTGTTGTGTGGAATTGCGCTGAACGATCTTTCATGTCAAATACCATTGCTAATTCGTGAAGTAATTTAGCATTGTTTGATTCATCTGTTGCATCAGGTCCAGAAAAACGAGCTGACCATACACCAGGAAGACCACCAAGAACATCCACTTTCAAACCAGAATCGTCAGCTAGGACCATTTTCCCAGTCAATTTTGAAATAGTTTCAGCTTTCAATCGAGCATTTTCTTCAAATGTCATTCCAGTTTCTTCAACTTCAGGTAATTCTGGGTGATTGTTTAAATTTTCAACTTTGATACCTAGTTGATCAAACATTTTGCGAAATTCTTTTGTTTTACCTTCATTACGTGTTGCAATCAAGATTGTATCTCCAAAAGCATTTTCAGATGTTTTTCCAAAAAAGGCTGACGCATCAACACCATCTTCTGGCAAATGCACAAACAACAAACGGTCATCTTCAGTAACCACAACAGCTCCCGCACGTTGTTGCACATCTAAATGACGATTAGTCTCTTCGTTAATCATGCCAACAACAAAACGAATCAATTGGAAATCAGATGATTTTTTAACAACTGTAACGTTATAACCATTGAATTCATCTTTATGGCATCCGCCTTCACCGTGCCCGTGACATTTACCACAGCATTTGCTGGCAACAAGTTTTGCAACTTGTTGGCTCAATTTAAAAAGGGCATCATCACTAACATTTCCAAGTCCTGAAATGGCGTTGAAGCCACCCCATTCGCCAAGGAACCAATTTTCTTTATCTTTATACTCATAAATTTTATCAGCCATTTATTACTATCTCATTTCTATTTGTTCAACTTTTCCAAATCAACATGTTGCACGTCAATGTCAGTTCCTAGCCAGTTCACCGCAATTTCTTTAAAACGTTGACTACTTGCTGTTGTGTAGAAATGGTGATCAACAGCATGTTCTGTGCGACTGTGATTAATTTCAAAGTAATTTAATAAGACTGATACATCGCGAATACACTCAGCACCACTGTCAATTAATTTAACATTTGGTCCCATCACATTTTGAATGATTGGACGAAGCAGTGGATAGTGTGTACAGCCAAGAACTAATGTATCAACTTTACCAACAAGTGGTGCTAAACTTTCGTAAACAATTTTTTTAGCAACACTTGAGCCCATTTCATTTGATTCAACAATTGGAACAAACTTGGGACAAGCCAAACCACTAACTTCCATTTTGGGAGATAATGATTTTATCTTTTCAGGATAAACTTCTGAATTAATTGTCATCGGAGTTCCGATAATCCCAATCTTGCCATTACGTGTTGATTTTATTGCAGCGCTAGAACCTGGTAAAATCACTCCGAGAACTGGAATATCAAGTTTTTCTTTGACTTCTTTCCACGCAACAGCTGTTGCAGTATTACAAGCAAAAACAATCATCTTAACATTTTTAGTTAATAAGAAATTAACCAATTCCCAAGTGTATTCTCTAATTTGTTCAGCAGGTCTAGGACCGTAAGGAGCTCTCGCTGAGTCTCCAATATATACAATTTCTTCATGTGGTAGCTGACGCATCAATTCACGCACAACGGTTAAGCCACCAACGCCAGAATCTAAAAAACCAATTGGTCTATTATCCAAATTTTTTTGTCTTCTTTCTAAATGTAGACTTATAAAAAACTCAGTTGGTGAGCCAACTGAGTCATTCATTTCTGAGCTCTGTGCTCGAAAACGTTTGTTAAAGACTGACTTGTATGTAAGGTCAAAAACTATCAAACAATAAGCCGTCCGCCTTTAGCATTTTTCAAACCAAAGCGTAAAGATTATTTTTTAGCTTTTGCTGCAGCTGCTTTAGATTGCTTGATAATGTTACGGTACGTTTGTTGAATTTTAGCTTCACTAGGTTTTTGACCCATTTGGCTCATCATTTCACGAATCGCATCAGGCGTCAAGCGTGGGTGTTCACCGATTTCCTTTTCAAACTGTTTACGAGCAATAAAAACGCCACCAACAAGGCCACCAAACAAAGCAACCAAAACTAACAAAATCCAAAGAAATGTTGTCATGAATATTTTCTCCTAAGTTTTTTACATAAATTATTATAGCAGAAATAGAAAGAGTTTACAAATTCTTGAAAGCTTTTTCGAAAGATAAAATAGTATAAAAAACAGCTGATTCAAAGCTACAAAAATGCTCTGACCAACTGCTTTTAGATTTAATCAAAATCAAACCCTTTGATAGTTGCAAAATAATCATCTGGGGTTTCTGCACGACGGATGAGACGGGCGCTGCCATCTTCTTGATAAAGAATCTCAGCTGAACGCAACCGACCATTATATTGATAGCCCATTGAAAAACCATGCGCACCGGTATCATGAATGACAAGCGTATCTCCAACACGCGCTTCTGGCAATTCGCGTTGTTTAGCAAATTTATCATTATTCTCACAAAGTGATCCAACAACATCTACCACTTCTAGTTTGCCATCAGGATTAGTCATATTAGTAATGTGATGATAAGCGTCATACATGGCTGGGCGCATCAAATTAACCGCTGATGCATCAACGCCAATATAAGTTCGGTAAGTTTGTTTACGGTGACGAACTTTTGTCACAAGTAAGCCATGTGGTGCCAACATAAAACGACCTAGTTCAGTGAAGATTTTGACATCACCAAGCCCTGCAGGAACTAATACCTCATCAAAGACACGGTGTACGCCTTCACCAATGACAGCAATATCATTTGGTTTTTGGTCAGGCAAATAATTGACACCAACACCCCCAGACAAGTTGATAAAGTTGATTGTCACACCCGCTTTTTCTTTGACTTCAACAGCTAATTCAAATAACTGACGTGCCAATTCTGGATAATAATCATTTGTAACAGTATTTGACGCAAGGAAAGAATGGATACCAAAGTTTTTGACACCTTCTGCTTTCAAGTCTTTAAAACCTTGAATCAATTGAGTTTTGGTCATGCCAAATTTTGATTCTTCAGGATTATCCATGATATCTGTTCCAAGAGAGAAAACACCACCTGGATTATAACGAAGTGAAACAGTCTCAGGTAAACCTGCCACCTCTTTTAAGAAAGCGATGTGTTCATAAGCATCTAAATTAATCGTCGCTCCAATTTCCTTAGCGTACTGAAATTCACGCGCTGGTGTATCATTAGATGAGAACATAATATCAGTAAAGCCAAGTTTGTGGCTCATCAATAATTCAACTTCTGTTGCACAATCCACACCACAATTTTCCTCTTGGAGAATTTTCAAGATTGCTGGAGTTGGTGTTGCCTTAACCGCAAAATACTCCTTGAATCCCTTGTTCCAAGCAAAAGCCTTATTTAAAGCGCGAGCCTTTTCACGAATTCCTTTTTCGTCGTAAAGGTGAAAAGGAGTTGGAAATTCATTCGTAATTTTTTCAAGCTCTTTGGCTGAAATAAATGGTGTTTTCATAGCAAGTTCCTCGAATTTTCAAAATATTAGGACTATTATAACACAAAGACTAAAAATCACCAATGAAATTTGACTGAAAGCCTAAAAAAACTAGTGCAACCAAGGTTACACTAGTTAGAAAATTAATCATCACTTCCAAAAAGACGAAGTAGATTCAAGAACAAGTTGATAAAGTCAAGGTAAAGGCTAAGTGCCATTGAAATAGCCCAACCGTCACCAACATTGCCTCCGGTACTTTGATAAACACGCTTAATCATCTGATTATCATAAGCAATTAATCCAGAAAAGATTAAAACTGAAATAATACTAATGATATAGCTCATTCCATCCAAGCCAATAAACATATTAACAACACTTGCAATGATGATACCAATCAAGGCTGCCATAGCTGCTTTAGCAAAACCGGACAAATCTTTTTTAATGACAAAACCAAGTACTGACATGACACCAAAAACTAAAGCTGAGGAAACGAAGGCTTGTAAAACAGTTGTTTGTGTGTAAGCCACAATAACAAAACTTAAGGTGAAGCCATTTAAAGCTGAATAAAATAAGAACAGTGGCAAAGCAGACGGTGTGTTTTTACGAGCGGCATTACTAGCTAAGAAAACTAAAGCTAGTTCTAAAAATATTGCACCATAGTAAACAAATGGGTGATTATTGATAATATTAATCATATTGTCAGTAAATACATAAAGCATCAAAAATGATACAAAGGCTGACAACCCAATTCCCATACCAACTAGTCCATAGATTTTGGCAAAAAAGCGATTGAGACCACTATCAGTCTGCGTATAAATGATATTGTCTTGATTCAAAATAACCTCCTCCCAGATAACAAATTAATTCAATTAACGATGGTTACTTGGCAAAATCTTACGACTATAACGTCTTCTCTTGCCAAAACGATTGCGAAACGGAGTAATGGCTTCTTTAATAGCCCAATACTTATCCACCATCGTCACAATGTAACCTTCTTTGTAGCGCGGCGGAGCAATTGTTGCTCCCCACATATGTTTCAAAATAATATCTTCTTCACGTTTGTTTAACGTTGTTAGTTTTCTAGCGTTCCGTACAGCAATCCTCGGATGCACCCAAGCATGTCCTTTATTGAATTTGGTTTCTCGCCAATCATAATAAAAGAAATCATGTAAAAGACCACCACGAGCCGTTGATTTTTCATCCCAGCCAAGTTTTTTGGCAATCTTATAACTTGTATAAGCAACATTAATGGAATGTTCCATACGTGTTGAATAATGATGTTGCGTTATATTATCTAATTTCTGAAAACGAGGATGTTCAATCAAATGACCAACAAGTTCCATAAATTCTTTATCTTTTTTATATGCAACCATGAGAATCACCTTCTTTCACCCTAATTATAGCATATCAACTTAAATTAGACTGAAACCATGACTAGGAAATTCCAAGCACAAAAATTAATCGATTTTTAAATTAAATTAAAGAGAACAATCCCAGTTGCTACAGCAACATTCAAACTTTCAGCTTGTCCTGGCATAATGATATGAGCTAAAATATCTGCTTGCTTTGTCATTTGTTCAGAAATACCATTTCCTTCATTTCCCATGACAAGTGCAAAATCGCCCTTATGCTCAACGGTTTTATAATCCACAGAATCTTTAGATAGAGTTGTGGCAATTAACGGCACACCAAGATGTTGTAACTTCTGACAAGCCTCATAAACATTCGTACGCCAAACCGGAAAATGGAAATGACTACCTTGCATCGAACGAAGAGTTTTTTGATTATAAATATCAGCGGATTTGTCAGAGATTAAGACTCCGTCTAAACCAGCTGCATCAGCTGTACGAATCATTGTTCCAACATTCCCAGGATCTTGAACATCTTCTAATACCAAGTATCGACCCACTTTCAAATCAGCTAAAGGCAAGCTTGGCATCACCACTTCAGCAATAATGCCTTGAGGTGTTTTAGAATCAGTCAATTCTCTCAGAACTTCTTGTGTCACAAAAGTGACGTTTGATAAGTGCTCAACACGATTCGCAAATTCTTCAAGAACAAAAATATTTAAAAAGGTCGCACCAGCTTTTTCAGCTTCTTCAAAAAGATGCCAACCTTCAATTAAGTAAGAATGCTCACGATATTTTTTTTTCAATAATTTTTTAGTCTTTTTAATGAGATTATTTGATTTAGAAGTTATAATAGTCATAAGAAGATTATAGCACATAATAGGAGGAAATTGAGATGAAAAAAGTACGTCTAATTGTCTCAGGCCGCGTTCAAGGGGTAGGCTTCCGCTATTCAACCTACGCACTTGCTCAAAATATCGGTGATATTTACGGTCGTGTTTGGAATAACGACGATGGCACTGTTGAAATCCTCGCGCAATCTGATGATTCCGCTAAAATGGCAAAATTTATTCAAGAAATCCGTAAAGGACCATCTCAATGGGCAAAAGTAACCTATGTTGATGTCAAAATGGCAAATTTTGAAGACTATAAGGATTTTCGCATCGCAAATTAACATTTTCTATAACCAGTCTCTAAAATAAGGCTGGAGACGTATTGAGAAAATACTGAAAAAACAGTAAAATAATAGGGTATTATAATAAAAGGAAAAAAACAATTGAAAAAGAAATTAAATCGTGTCCTTTTTTCAGGACTTAGCTTATCATTATTGTTCTTACTAAGTGGCTGTGTGAGCCGTGATTCAAGTGGTAATCCAACAGGTACTATTTGGCACTTACTTGGAGAACCGATGGCAAAACTTATTCAATACTTTGCCAATAACATCAACCTAGGCTTTGGTTTAGCCATTATCTTAGTAACAATCATTGTTCGTTGTATCATTCTTCCGCTTGGACTTTACCAATCATGGAAAGCAAGCTATCAATCAGAAAAGATGGCTTACTTAAAACCAATCTTTGCACCAATCAACGAACGTATGCGTAATGCGACTACACAAGAAGAAAAATTGGCTGCCCAAACAGAATTGATGGCTGCTCAAAAAGAAAATGGAATTAACATGCTTGGCGGTATGGGATGTCTTCCACTTCTTGTTCAAATGCCATTCTTCTCAGCTATGTATTTCGCAGCTCAATACACACAAGGTGTCGCTGAAAGTACTTTCCTAGGAATTGACCTTGGAAGTCGCAGCATGCCGCTTACAGCTGTCATCGCTATTCTCTACTTCTTCCAATCATGGTTATCAATGCAAGCTGTTGCTGAAGAACAACGTGCAGCCATGAAAGGAACAATGTACGTGATGCCACTCATGATGGTCTTCTTCGGTATGAGCATGCCAGCAAGTGTCCTACTTTACTGGTTAGTCGGCGGTTTCTTCTCTATCATTCAACAATTGATTACGATGTTTATCATCAAACCAAAACTTCGTAAACAAATTGCTGAAGAATTTGAAAAGAACCCTCCAAAAACATACAAATCATCAAAACGTAAAGACGTAACACCAACAGCTACTACTCAACTTAGCAAACCTAAGAAAAGTAACCGCAATGCTGGTAAACAACGTAATCGTAAATAATTAAAAAAACAGAGAGTAATCAAACTCTCTGTTTTTGATACCCTTTTTATTTTAAAAAATAGCTAATAGTGTGAATAAAAAAATCTTTTTTAGTGATTATAAATTCAAAAAGAAGTGACTTAAACCTAAAATAAAAAAGGCTCAACAGCCTCTTTTTTATGATTAAGCAGTTTTTTCAACGCTAATAATTTCAACGTCATAGCTTCCTGCAGGTGAATCAATTGTTACAATTTCACCTGTTTTCTTACCAATCAAAGCTTGAGCGATTGGACTTTCATTAGAAATACGGCCAGCGAAAATATCCGCACCAGCTGCACCAACGATATGGTATACATCTTTATCAGTTGTTCCAACTTCTTGAACAGTGACTGTTTTACCGATAGCAACTTCATCTTTAGCTACAGCATCGCTATCAATGATTTCTGCGTAACGGATTTTAGTTTCGATGATTTGGATTTGACCTTCAACGAATGCTTGTTCATCTTTTGCTGCATCATACTCAGAGTTTTCTGATAGGTCACCATATGAACGAGCGATTTTAATACGTTCAACAACTTCAGGACGACGAACTAATTTTAATTCTTCTAATTCTTGTTCAAGTTGTTCTTTTTCAGCAAGGGTCATTGGATAAGTTTTTTCTGCCATTTTCTATCTCTTTTCTAAAAATTTATTTTTTGGATAATCTACAAATACAAACATGATGTTAATCACACCATGTTTGTCATCAATTATTCATTTATTTGACTATTAACATATTTTTCAACATTAGCTTGATGGTCATCAAAGTTCTCTGAGTAGTAGACCTTACCTGTCTTAACATCAGCAACAAAATAATAGTAATTTGTTGAAGCAGGGTTAACAGTTGCTTCAATAGCTGATAGGCTAGGAGCATCAACCGGACCAGGCATCAAACCAGTGTTAGTATAAACATTATACGGTGAATCAATCGATGTGTCAATACTTGCATCAGCCGCAAGACTTGTCTCTTCACCAAGTTTACCCATCGCATACAAGATAGCAATGTTACTTTGAAGAGGCATATTGTTATTCATGCGGTTATAAAAGACACTTGCAATATTACGACGATCGTCATCAGTTGAACCTTCTTTTTCAACTAATGATGCAAGAGTAAGCACATCATTGACTGTCATTCCTTTTGCAGCAATTGTATCATAGTACTTAGACATGTAAGAATCCATTGTTGCAATCATTTCTTCAACAATATCTTCCATACTTGTTTTTTTGTAGTAACTATAAGTTGCTGGGAAAAGATAACCTTCTAAACGATAAGTTACTTTATCAGCACTAGGAAGACTTCCTAAAAGTTTTGGATACTTAGCTGACATTTTTGAAATAAAGTCTTCGTCTTGAACCACTTTCAAGAAATCATCGGCTGTATAAGGTGTAGAAGCATGCTTCTTAGCTGAATTCTTTGTTACAGCTTCAGAAATTTGCTTAATAGTATAGCCTTCTGTCACTAAGATTTTACCTAGTGAAGGTTTTTCTGGCTGAGCCGTTCCTCCTTCTTTTAGGAGTTTACAGATCTCATCTAAATCCATGCTTGGTTGCAAATTGTAATAACCACTCTGAAAATTGCTATAGTTTTTAAATTTTGTATAGTAATTAAAAACCGTTGCACTCTTAATGACACCAGATTTCTCTAAAATTTGTCCAATATATTTGTTACCAGAGCCTTCTGGAATATCAACAGTAACGTATTTTGTTGACGAACTATCCAGTGGCTTAATAGAACTATCAACGTAACGATATACAAAGAATCCTGTTGCTAGTAGGGCAATGATAATTGCTGAAATTAACACTAAAGCAATTTTTCCAGCTAGACTATTTGTTTTTTGACGTTTTCTTCTACGTTTTGTTCCCACTTTATTCTCCAAGTCTGTCTCTGTCTCATCTGATTGCTCAGAATCTTGCTCAAAATGAAGGTCATCTTTTGATTCAGACTCACCTGAAGGTTTATCAGAAATATCTGGATTACCATCATACCCCACACCATCTGTCGCTCTCACAAAATAACTTTCTTGCTCATCAGCTTCAGCTGATTGTGCGCCATCAGGATTAAAGGTTTGATCAATATTTTTTAGTACGTCCTTAATTTTTTGATTATCTATTGTTGTCTCAATCTGATTTTCAGCCAAAGCCGATTTAGCTTTTGCTTCAAGGCGTCGTTTTTCTTCTCGAATCTTAGCCTCTTGGCGCTCTCTGCGATCTTCAGCCTCATATTCAGCCATCAATTGGGCAGTTCGACGGGCAAATTCTTCTGCTTCTTTTTCTTTTTGGCGAAGCTCTAAATCATGTTGTTTACGTAAGCGATTGGCTTCTTCAAGTTCTGCTAAAATCTGCTCCTTAAAACTTTTTTCTTTTCGAGTTTTTGGCTTATCGTCGTTAAATTCGGTCAAAGCTTATCCTCCTAATCTTAATCAATCGCCATTATAACCTAAAAGCATTCTAAAATCAACTGACGAGGTGGTTTGTTATCTATTCTTAATAATATATCAGCCTGCTACTGGTGACTCCCAAACCATGTTAAACCAGCTAGAACCACCATGGGTTGACTCTGATTCTCCCTCATCATTGAAGCCATTTCTTTCATAGTAGGGAATAAGATTCTCGTGACAAGTCAAACTAATCCCCATACGTTTTTGAGCAATCGCTAAATCCTTCATTGTCGCAAGTAATGCCATACCAATCCCCTGCCCTTTAAAATCAGGCGCTACTGATAGACTTGTAATAGCGATAAATCCTCCAGTAGCAGGATTTTGATTAACATGGCAAAATAAATCATCTGTTAAATAACGTTTAGAAATAACAGGTCCCTCAACATAGCCACAAATCTTCCCATCAATCTCAGCTACTAAAAAAGTGTCTGGGATAGTCAGAATACGTGCTCTCATGTCTTCTAGACTTGCCGCTTCTTCTGCAGAAAAATTCTCACGTTCAATAGTTATAATATCTTGCAAATCCTCAAGGCGCGCATTTCTTATAATCATAGAATCCTCCTCAAAAGAAAAAGAGCTTTCGCTCCTTCTCAAGATAATCGGTTATTATTGTGTATTGTTAGCCAAGCTTGCCAACAACTCTTCAAATGAACGTTCATACATTTGGATATCACCAGCACCCATGAAGACATAAACAGCATTATCATGGTCAAGCAATGGTGATACATTTTCAAGATTGATAACTTTAGCTGATTTATTAATTTTAACAGCCAAGTCTTCAACTTTAACATCACCGTGGTCAACTTCACGAGCTGAACCATAAATTGGTGCCAAGTAAACTGAATCAGCTTGATTCAAAGCATTTGCAAATTCATCTAAAAGTGCAATTGTACGTGTGAATGTGTGTGGTTGGAAAACAGCCACGATTTCTTTACTTGGGTATTTTTGACGTGCCGCATCAAGTGTTGCAATGATTTCAGTTGGATGGTGTGCAAAGTCATCAATGATAGTTGTGTTGTTAATCACTTTTTCAGTGAAACGACGTTTAACACCACCAAATGTCTTCATGTGTTCTGCTACCAATTCCATATCAATGCCAGCTACGTAAAGGTTAGCGATAACAGCAGTGGCATTCAAGATATTGTGGCGACCAAAAGCTGGGAGATGGAATGAACCAAGTTCTTCATCACCATGTTTTACTTTGAAAGCTGAACCATTTGTTGTACGAACAACATCATATGCCATAAAGTCATCTGTATCGTTGAAACCATAGTAGTAAATATCTGCATCAGAAGTAATTTTACGAAGATATGGATCATCACCAAACAAGAACAATGCTTTTTGAACTTGTTTTGCATAATCGTTAAAGGCATCAAAGACGTCATCAATACTCTTGAAATAATCAGGGTGATCAAAGTCAATATTCGTAATGATTGAGTATTCTGGATGGTATGGCATAAAGTGACGTTGGTATTCATCTGATTCAAATACAAAGTAGTTACTGTTAGCTGAACCACGTCCAGTACCATCACCAATTAAGTATGATGTATCAGTAATATTTTTAAGAACATGTGCCATCAAACCTGTTGTTGATGTTTTTCCGTGTGCACCAGCTACACCAAAACTTGTGAATTGGCGCATGAAATCACCAAGAAATTCATGATAACGTTTGAATTTAAAGCCATTTTTCACAACATAGGCAATTTCGACGTTGTTATCTTCACGGAATGCATTACCGGCAATTAATTCAACATCTGATGTGATATTGTCTTCAGAAAATGGAAGAATTTCAATTCCAGCTTGTTCTAAACCACGTTGTGTGAAATAGTATTTATTAACGTCACTCCCTTGAACTTTGTGTCCCATTTGGTGCAACATCAAAGCAAGAGCACTCATACCAGATCCTTTAATTCCGATAAAATGATAGGTTTTAGACATTTTTTCTCCTCTATATATCAACTGCATAGCAGTTTATTTTACATCGTCAAAGCGTGTTAAATTCAACTCTTGAGCTATTTTATAATCTCTTTGACTTTGCAAGGCTTCCTTATTATAAATTTGACTACGTTTTAAGAAGTCATAATTATTTTTCTTAGGTTTTACTGTTGATGAATTATCTGGCTTTTTATAAGTTACGGGAATCTCTGCCAAGATATAATCATCTTGATGCAACTTTTCAGTCAAGTGACTCAAACTGTTAGTAGGCTTTGCTGATTTCTTAGGCAAAGTTGCCTTAAGTTGCTGTTGTAAAGCAGCTTTAGAAGGCGCTTTAACTTCTTTTGAAAGATAAGCTTGACGTTTTCTTCGAATATCACGTCTTGCTTCTTCACGCGCTAACTCAGCATAAGATTTACCTTGAGATACTGACTCTAATCGACTGGCATCTTTTTCATCTTTGCCAACAAAATCATAGTCTCTAGTAACATCATCATAGTTTTTATCTTGATAAGTTCCGTGAATATTGGTAATCAAATCTTCATTTTCATATAAAGCCATTACTTTAGGTGGATTGCTTACTGGCTCCCCATCTGCAACGAGAGGGAAGCGTCTTTGATTTCTAGTCACAGTGTCACATCCTTTCTTAACGTGTTATGTTATTAATTATCATTACTCACTAAGAAATATAGGGAACTTATCCTTGATAACCCCTTGTCCTAGTAACTAAATGCCAAGTTAAAAAGCAGGCCTAAGCACCACAATCTTTATACTCAGCTCCAACTTTGTAGCATTTTTATTATAAACTAATTCATCCTATTTTTCAAAGTTTTCATAAAAAGAAAGTCAGTCTTTCTCGAGGGCAGACTGACTGTTCATTTAATGTTCTAATCCTAGAATTTCCTTGATTTCTTCTATTGTCATACTTGCTCTTGTTTCATTACCATCAAGAACAGTAGTCACAAGATTTTTCTTACTTTCTTGCATCTCAAGGATTTTTTCTTCAATAGTTCCACGTGTAATTAAACGATAGACTTCGACGTTTTCTTTTTGTCCAATACGGTGAGCTCGGCTGATGGCCTGCATTTCAACCGCGGGATTCCACCAAAGGTCAATCAAGATAACCGTATCAGCTCCTGTTAAGTTAAGACCGACACCTCCTGCTTTCAAGGAAATCAAGAAAGTATCTTTTGACCCGTTGTTAAAGGCACGGGTCATTTCTTGACGTGCGTTAGCTGGCGTTGAGCCCGTAATTTTATAGGATGTTAAACCAAGTTCTTCAATTTCTTTTTCAGCAATATCAAGCATTCCGCGAAATTGTGAGAAGATAAGTGCTCGGTGACCATTTTCCTTGATTTGTGTCAACAAATCGCGCAAACTATCAAGCTTACCACTTTCACCATCATAATCCATAAACAAAGCTGGCGTATCACAGATTTGACGTAAACGAGTAATTCCTGACAAAATTTCAATTTTACGGCGGTTAATATCCGCATCAGAAGCACCAGCGATGGTTTCTTGCATTTGTCGAAGTTGAGCGAGATAAATAGCTTTTTGCTTACGACCTAATTCATTCGGATAATTAATTTCAATCAAATCAGGCAACTCTGGTAAAACTTCTTCTTTTCGACGACGCATGATAAATGGCTTAATGAACCGAGCCACTTGTTTAGCATCCATCTTCAAGAAACGCTTCTTATCTGGTAGTAAACCCGGTAGAACAATTTGAAAAATTGACCAGATTTCAAGTAATTTATTTTCAATCGGTGTTCCAGAAAGAGCAAAGCAATTGTTAACTTCAAACTGGCGTAAATAATGGGCAATCTTGGTTTGAGTATTTTTCATCACTTGTGCTTCATCTAAAATCAAGTAATCAAAATTCAACTGATTGTATTCTGCAAAATCTTGACGGAAAGAAGAGTAGCTTGTAATCACCACCTGATGATTTTCAGCAATAATCTCATCACGCACTGCTTTTAAACCATAAGAAACAGCCACATCTATCTCAGGAGCAAAACGTGTAAATTCATCTTTCCAATTATAAATTAAACTTGATGGCGACAAAATCAAAATGCGTGTTTCTTCTTTTAGCTGAGATGCTAGAAAAGCGATGGTTTGAAGTGTTTTACCAAGTCCCATATCATCAGCTAAAATACCACCAAATCCATAGTGGTCAAGCATGGACATCCATCGCACACCTGTCATTTGGTAATCACGTAATTGTGTTTGTAAAGGTGGCAAAGTGACCTCAAAACTTTCAGGATGGGTTAAATCATGCGCTAACTGCTCAAATTCTTTTGAAAATGAAATGCGTTCATTTCCTTGGAATAAATCTGAGATTTGAAAGGCTGAAATAGCATCCAGTTGCAAATGCCCATTATCTAGCTGTTTGGCACGAAGATTTTGTAACGTACTGCTGACACGTTGAGTTTCTTCATCAAAAACAACTAACTTACCAGCACCATTAACAAAATATGGCTGATTTTTAAAGAGTGCTTCTAAGGCATCATCAATATCATTTTCAAAAATCGTTGAAAAATCAAATGAGATATCAAGCAAACCACCTTTAGTATGAACAGAAACTTGGGGTTCTTCAAACTGACGCATTTCTTCTAATTCATCAGATAAAGTGACCTGACCTAGCCGTGCTAATTGTCCCAAAGTTCGTGTGAAGAAATCGTACAAATCCTTATCAGCTAGCGGCGCATGATAAGACGAGAATGAAGCTGAAAAACCATTAGCTTCCAGAGTTCTAAAGACTTTTTCTTCATGTTTAAAATGACTAGCAAAAGGCAACTCTTCTAGTTCACGTTTACTTTTGACACTAACGTCGCCATAATCAAAAGTCACATGTAGAGCTACTTCCTTATATTCATTGAGTTCTAAATAAAAAGTTACTTTGAAATCACGAATATCAAAACTCTTCGGCGCTTCAACCTTACCAAGCTCTTTAAAATCTAAAAGACTAGCAGCTAATTTTGCTTGGTCGTCTAAATCAAAGAACAAATGTTTCGCCAAATCCGCTTCAATTGGCAAACTACGAATAGCCGTTAAAATCTTTTGTTGCTTCAAATTCAAACTGAAAATAAACCCATTTATGAACAAAAAGGCATTATTAAAGAGCGGTTGATATTCTTTTTCACTAATGATTAATTCAATCGATTGACGGTGAACCACCACTTTAAATTGAATTAAGTTTTCTGAACCACTTAGTGGTCTAAAAATCAGCTGCCCATAAGTTTGATGATTGTATTCAAATGAAAAATCGTACAGGTCATTGAAAAGGTTGATACCTTCTTCAAAAGTCCCACTTGTTAATGATAGATTTCGACCATGATTTGGCAAAATGTAATCAATATCAAGATGATCACCATCTGGCAAAATTCGCCATAAAAATTGAATTAACTCCTGGCTAGGTTCATCAAATTGAATCAAAGACAAAGGTTCAAAATAATTTTTACCAATCTGATAGTAGCCTTCATTTTTAACAACAGTCAAAAAGGCTTTGATGTCACGAACGACATAAGCACGATCATCTGGTAATCGGTTAATCTTTAAAGTCCACCAATAATCGGATGAATAGGGACTTTGATTGCCATGAGCTGCTAGGCGATATTTTGTTGTGTCATCATCGTTGATAAGCAAACCATCCAAAAAAACACTGCCAAATGAAGTATTCTTCTTGGTTTCTTGTTGTATTTCTTGATGTGAGCTCAGTTCGTCTGATAACTCTTTTCCCTCCGTATTATTCTTTAGATAATATTCTACGGCTGCTAAATGCTCACAATATTTTTTCTTGGCAAAAAAGTCACAATCACATCTCACTTGTTCATCTTCTAATGAGTATTGTAGATGATGTGTGCCCACCTCTGCCTGAATTAAATCTTCTCGCTTACTGATAATTTCAACCAAACCTTGTTCGTAAAGTTCTATACCCTGATTGCGAATTCGACCTGGAATCATTCTACCCAATCTAAGCCACCACCTTTTTCCTTATCCTTTAATTATATCAAATTCAGCTCTCTTTAGCTTGAAAAAATGACTTTTTGATTTTATTTTTAGTGAAATTTATCAAAATACATCAAAAAAAGCACCCATTAGGGTGCTTTAAATTTTATTATTTACGTTTGCGGGCAATCAAGTTGATTGGTGTACCTTCGAAACCGAAAGCTGCACGGATTTGATTTTCCAAGAAACGCATGTATGAGAAGTGCATAAGCTCTTCTTCGTTAACAAAGATAACAAACGTTGGTGGTTTAACGGAAACTTGTGTGCCGTAGAAGATTTTCAAACGTTTACCTTTATCTGTTGGTGTTGGGTTAATAGCAATCGCATCCATGATAACATCGTTAAGAACAGCTGATGGGATACGTTTGTTTTGGCTTTTGCTGATTTTCTTAATCATTTCAGGCAATTTATTCAAACGTTGTTTTGTCGCAGCAGATACGAAGATAATTGGTGCATATGACAAGAATTGGAATTGGTCACGAATATCTTCTTCCCATTTAGCAACTGTATGATTATCTTTTTCAATGGTATCCCATTTGTTAACAACGATAATAATCCCTTTACCAGCTTCATGAGCAAAACCAGCAATACGTTTATCATACTCACGGATGCCTTCTTCAGCGTTAATAACCATGAGAACAATATCTGAACGATCGATAGCACGCATTGAACGCATCACTGAGTATTTTTCAGTGTTTTCATAAACTTTACCAGATTTACGCATACCAGCGGTATCAATCATTGTGTATTCTTGACCTTCGCTGTCAGTAAAGTTTGTATCAATAGCATCACGTGTTGTACCGGCAATTGGACTTGCGATAACACGTTCTTCACCAAGAATAGCGTTAATTAAACTTGATTTACCAACGTTTGGACGACCAATCAAACTGAATTTAATGATATCTGGATTTTCATCTTCTTCTTCGACTGGAAGATTTTCAACGATAGCATCCAAAACATCCCCTGTACCAATCCCGTGAACAGATGAAACTGGATATGGATCACCAAGACCAAGTGAATAGAAATCGTAAATATCATTACGCATTTCTGGATTATCCACTTTATTGACAACTAGAATAACTGGTTTATTAGTACGGTACAAAATTTTTGAAACGTACTCGTCTGCATCAGTTACCCCTTCTTTTCCTGATACAACAAAAACAATAACATCTGCTTCTGTCATGGCGATATCAGCTTGGTGTTTGATTTGTTCCATAAATGGAGCATCAACATCATCGATACCACCTGTATCAATCAATGAAAACTTGCGGTTAAGCCATTCACCTGTTGTATAAATACGGTCACGAGTAACACCCTCGACATCTTCAACAATTGAAATACGCTCACCTGCGATACGGTTAAACAAAGTCGATTTGCCGACGTTAGGACGTCCGACAATAGCAACTGTAGGTAAAGCCATAGTTCTTAATACCTGTTCGGTAAAACAGTTTATCACTGCCTTAAGTGGCTGTTTGCCACACGAAAACATCACAAATGCCTTCGCCGATATTCCTTTCACATTCTTTTATCTATTATCACTATTAATGATTTGTACAATTAACGTCGATTTTCACCCTGAAGATGAATTTCTCGAGCTAAATAACGAATACGTTCCATCACACGTTTGGCTTGCCAAGTTTCATCACCAGAACGTGAGATTGAGAAATGTTCTTCAAGTCCCTTAAAATCAAGGTTAGAAGTGAAGAACGTTAAAAGATTTTCTTGCATACGATACTGAAGAATCACTTGAAGGACATCATCACGAATCCAAGAACTTTGTTGTTCAGCACCGATGTCATCCAAAACAAGAATCTCAGATTGCTTAATTTGGTCAATCTGTTCTTTTACGGTACCTGTGTTGATAGCATTTTTGATATCCACACAAAAAGTTGGAAAATGCAAGAGAGTTGTTGATTTACCATACTTAGCTGACAAGCGGTTAGCCAAATAGGCCATCAAATATGATTTCCCGACACCAAAAGTTCCAAAGACATAGAGTCCTTTTTGTGGTTTGTCCTCAAGATTTTTAATATAATCATTCAAATAATTATAAATCTCAATACGATTAGGATCCCCAAGGTCAATATCATCAGTTGAAATATGCTTAAGACTTGTTGGCAAACCAATCAATGTCACACGATTTTTGATATCCTGACGTTTTTTAGCTTCTACCAATTCACGAGTCTCTAGATAAATAACATCAGCGTAACCTTCATTCATACTAAGAGCTGGTTTATAGCCTTTTGCTACATAAGAAGCATCTTGATTTTGAAACTTCTCACGTTCTACCATGAACTGATTAAACTTAGGAAGACTACGATTAATCTGCTCTTGAGTCAAGCCATTTGACGTGATAAAATCAGCAATTTCCTTATCCGCTAAAATAGCTTGAGTCAATTCATTAAGATCAATTCGACTTTGGCGAAGCTGTTTAGCCAAGGTTTGTCCGATTTTTTCCATCACTCACTCCTTAATCTTCTAACATGCTACGTCTAAGCTCTTCAAGTTTCGCTTTTTCTTCAGCTGTCGCAACATGCTTGTATTCTTTAGCTGTCCACTCAGGGACATTGCTTTTAGTAACTTTCGCTTTCGCCTTGCGTTCTTTGTTTCGTTGTGCAAAACTACGCATTTTAAGAACTGCCGCTTCAGCTGTAGCAATTTTTTGGAAAGCAAAATCATTTGCTACCTTCATAATATAAGGTTTATTGATATTTGCCGACTGTGTTTTGTTTAAAGTGTAAAGAACCATAACGTTAATCACTTCATCTAGGAAATTCATATTAGCTAACTCTTCTAACACTTTACGCTCACTCTCGGTAACCACCGCACGACGAGGTGCCTTGATTTTTTCGAGAAATTCTTTAGCACTCGCTTGCTTAGCTTCTCGGATAATCACTTGTTCTTTAGCATCAAATTGGTCTTTACTTTGCGCACTACCAGATTTTTTTTGCTCAAGTTGTACAGTCATTCGTTGTGGGGAAATTTTCCCATTAATAGCTGTATTCTTTGCTAAACGATAGGTATCAAACCAATTCATTGTGTATTTATCAGCTAGGCTGTAAATTAAGACAACATCAGCCTTTTCGTCCTTAAATTGTAAGCCATCGCGTAACATCAAGCGTTCAAAACTATCTAAATCGAAATGATTCTTTGATACTGTCTTTGGAACAGAAGGATTTTCATCCACTGAAAAAATATCAGAGAATTTTTTTGAAACATCACGCGCATTATCAGGTAATGTCACATCCAATTCTGCTACAGCTACTTCGCCAATTCTTTGTTCCAATAAACGGCGATAAATGGGATTAGCCAAAAAAGTTTCGCGATTCAAAGCAGGCTGTAACTTCAAGACATAGGCGTCACGTGTTTGGTATAAAACCAATAAATCCACCGCTGTTAAAATCGCCAAAGCTTCCTCAACTTCCTGCATGCTAAGTTGTAAATGGTTGAGAATTTCACTAAACTTGTGACGTTTTACACCATCATCAAAGAAAGCCAAAAGATAATCATACAACAAAACCGCATGATTTCCAATGACTGGATGATAGAGCTGAGTTAAACTATCTGAATCCAACAAAACCTTGTTATTTTTGACATAAGAAAATTCATCAATCGGTCTCATCTAGCTTACTTCTTTTCTTCTTACTACGCACGCGATTCGTAATTTGCTGAAGAAGTTCCTCAATCTCATCAACATCTTTAAATGATTTGTAAACTGAGGCAAAGCGAACATAAGTAATTTCATCAAGTTCAGCTAACTCATCCATCACAAGGTTACCAATCACAGTACTTGGAACTTCACTTTCGTATTCACTACGAATTCTTTGTTCAATACGTGACACGACTTGTTCAATATCATCACTGGATACTGGACGTTTTTGTGCACTTTGGAAAATGCCATTTAAGATTTTTTCTCGAGAAAATTGTTCACGCGTTCCATCTTTTTTAATGACTAACAAGGGTAGTTCTTCGACGCGTTCAAAGGTTGTAAAACGCGCATGACAATTTTCACATTCACGGCGTCGTCTAATAGCATTACCATCCTCAGCTTGACGGCTATCAATGACGCTCGATTTATTATAATTACATTTTGGACAACGCATACAAACACCCCATTCTACCAATTATTCTAATACTTAATTTTAACATAAATTCAATCATTATGAAAGTAATACCAGTCCTACCTGGCTCAGTTGTCGCTTTCCCTTTTCTAAGAAAATATCATGTCATACTTTATTAGAAAAACGAACAGACCGAGAAGAGAGCTCAGTCTGTCTTTTAATGTTATTCTGCCATAACTCTCGGGATAACTAAAGTAAACTCAGTCCCCTCGTCAACAACGCTGCTGACACTAACTTTAAGGTTATAAGCATCTACAATTTGCTTAAGAATGGCTAAACCAATCCCAAGCCCACCTTGTGTCGAAACACGATTTCGTGACTTATCCGTGCGATAAAAACGTTCAAAAATATGATTTAAATCATCTTGTGAAATACCTTCACCCTCATCTCGAACTTTAACAATCGCATCATCACCTAAAACATCCAAAGTCACATGGATATTTTTACTACCTGAAGAATATTTAACGCCATTATCAATTAAAATCAAAATAGCCTGTTCAAAATGATGCTTGTAAATTTCAGCATAAATACAATCATCAATTGTCGATGTCAATGAGAAACGAAAATCTGGATACAGAATACGGAAATTACCTAAAACAACTTCGATTGCCTGTCTTAAATCAGTAATTTCTCCCTTGTGAAGGTCAAAACTTCCTTGCACACGAACCATATCCAACATATCATTTACCATAATAGACATTCGATCAGCTTCATGGTATGCAGCATCAAGACTTTCACACAATATTTCAGGATCATCTTTCCCCCAACGTTGTAGCAACCCTAGGTGTCCTTTAATAACAGCAATCGGCGTTCTCAATTCGTGACTAACATCACTAACAAAACGTGTTTGCCGCTTCGCATATCCTTCAATTTGCTCCAACATATTGTCAAAAGTTGCTGATAATTTCTCAATATCATCACCAGATTTAATATCAGATCTCAAGGCTAAATCACTTGGATTTTCAGAAAGCTCTTCTAAAAACGCTTGAAAATCTCTCAACGGTTTTAACGAACGGTGAGAAACTACCATTAATAGTTTAAAAATCAAACAAGCTTCAATCAGTTCAGAAACCAGTAAAATCGCGACTAAAGCGTGACGTGCCATATAGTAAGAAGCAAAGCCTTGGTAAACTGTTACGTAGCCAATAACCTCGCGACTATCTTTAGAATAAACCTTTTCACTTTGATAAAAACCACTAAAAGCTGGTGAACGATGTGTAGTCGTTTCACCAACTTTTCCGATTTTTATTGTTGATAACACTTTATTGGTTGTCAAAACTAATTGTTTATTTTTATCATAAATAGAAACATCTTGATTATCAAAAATCAAATCATCAATACCACCTTGCTTGTCAAAAACATAGGTTTTATTGCCATCTTCAACAAGTGAACCGGTTACATTGAATTGTTCCAACAAGTCTAATAAATTACCCTCTGTTAAAGAGGTTTCTTTAGACAAAAACTCCCTAACAACTTCAATAGCTTGTTCAGTGTTGTAGCGGTCTTGTGCAAGAAAAACTCGAGTCACCCCGATATAAACAAGCAAATTAAAGACCGATAAAATGAGCAAGACCCACTGAAGAGACGTTAAGGAAATTTTTTTAGATAATGACTTTTTAAAGCACTTTATCATTATTTTTCTCGAATAATATAACCCATTCCACGAACAGTTTGGATATATGATTCTTTACCAGGAATATCTACCTTACCACGAAGGTAACGGATGTAAACATCCACGACATTTGTTTCAATGTCAGTATCATAACGCCAAACACTTGCCAAAAGTTCTTCACGTGTCATCACGCGATTAACATTTGAAAGAAGTACGCTTAACAAATCATATTCACGTTTTGTTAATGAAATTTCATCATCACCACGTACTGCAGAACGATTTTGTGGATTTAAACGAAGTCCTAATAGACCTTCTTTTGCTTGACCTTCTTTGTCTTGTTTAGAATTAGCATCTTGACGACGGAATACAGCACGAACACGAGCCAATAATTCTTCAATTGCAAATGGTTTTACAATGTAATCATCTGCTCCACGGTCAAGACCAGCAACAATATCCATAATAGAATCACGAGCTGTCATCATGATGATTGAAGTGTCTTTTTCTAAACGAAGTCGACGTGTGATTTCGAATCCGTCCATATCAGGCAACATCAAGTCCAATAGAATCAAATCGAAATCATCATCTAAAGCTGTTTGGAGCCCCAAACGTCCATTTGTCTCAACAACTACTGAATACCCCTCATGTTGTAATTCTAAAGACACAAAGCGCGCAAGATTTTTTTCATCCTCAATAATTAAAATCTTTTTACTCATTGTCACCAACCTTTTATTTAATGTAAAGATTATAAAATCTAATAATTTGCCTAGTACACAGCTATCGTTACCGTTTTAATTTTCGTTCAATTTATGAGAAAAAAATCATCCATCACTCTATCCCTTTTTAATACAATTCTCAAAAATGACCTACTCAGCCAAGTATACTATATTGCTCTAAAAGTATATCAAAGTGTAAACGATAATTCAAGAAAATTTTATCTTTTTAATGAAAATTATATTAATCTTCAAACAAGCCATTTAAGGCAGAAAATGGGTTATTTTCCTTTTTCTTTTCATTTTGTAATGCCTCATATTGATCTTCTGTCATGACTGACCAATTTTGACCTGAAGGCATATCATCTGATTGACGTTCGTCGTCACTCAAAACTTGCATTGGAATTGTCAAAAGAATATTATCGATTGCACTTTCTTCCAAATCAATAAAATCATCTTCTAGTACTAAAGCAAGATTTTCTTTAACTAAATCTTCTTTAGCGTGAAGATCAGCAGACTCAACAAAAACCTCTGATACTTCTTCAACCTGGTGAACATCCACAGGTTGCATAGAGCGACTAGATGGCAATGTAATAGTATAATCCAATCGATAGTTCAAAAGATACAATCCATCATCATATGAAACAATTCCGTTTACTGAAACTTCTTTTACATCTAAAACTTCACTTGAGCGTTGCATTAATTTTTCTTTAATATTCAAAGATTCATTAAAAGCAATCCCCTCAGTATTTTTCTTTATTTCTGAAATAGCTATCATCAACATTCTACCCCTTTTAAATTTCCATACCATTATATCAGCTTTTTTAGCTCTTGTCTTTATGTTATTGATGTCAAATCCACTATCGTAAAAAAATTATTTATTATTTTATAAAAAGCTCACAATAAATGCGAGCTTTCACTATTTTACATATGACGGAGACGATCAATACGATCTGCAATAGAAGGGTGTGTATTGAATAGAGAACTTAGGCGTTCACCTTTTTTAAGTGGGTCATTAATATACAATGCAGCACTTGCTTGGTCTACTGGATGATGCATTGGTGAAGAATTTTCAAGCTTTTGAAGTGCCTTAATCATGCCTTCTGGGTTACGAGTCAATTCAACAGAGCTAGCGTCAGCAAGAAATTCACGTTGACGTGAAATAGCAAGTTGAACTAGAGTCGCTGCCAGAGGAGCCAAGATCAATGAAATCAATGATAATATTAGCACAATAATTCCCATTGCTCCTTCATCTCGATCATTAGAACGTCGACGATTGCCACCACCAAACCACATCATTCGGCTACCAAAACTAGCAATCATGGTTACAGCGCTAGCAAGAGCCACTGCAATTGTTGAAATACGAATATCATAATTGCGAATATGACTAACTTCGTGTCCAATAACACCTTCAAGTTCTTCACGATTCATTAAAGCTAACAAACCAGTGGTTGCTGCTACAGCTGCATTTTCTGGACTTGATCCAGTTGCAAAAGCATTAAGCGAGTCATCTTCCACAATAAAAACACGTGGCATTGGAATTTGGGCAACCATGGCCATGTCTTCAACGATATGATAAAGTTGTGGTGCTTCTTCTTCACTTACCTCACGCGCATTATTCATAGACATCACGACATTAGTTGATTGAAAAATCATACTCACTGCGTAAATGCCACCAATAATCAAAGCAATAACAACACCAAAGCTTAAGCTATCCAACCAAAGATAACCCACGGCTGCACCAATCGCAGCCAAAATCAAGAAGAAAACAAATAGCAAAACAACCGTTTTACGTTTGTTGCTAGCAATTTGATCATATAACATAATGTTCTTTCTAACTGAAAGAGCCCCTTTAAGCCTTATCAACTACCTAAAGAGACTCCTTACTATTCCTTTCTTTTAAGATAATTGTCTTAAAAAATTGTCGCATAATACAATTGATTAAAAATCAAATGACACTTTTGGTGTTTCTTTTTCATCTTCAGGTGTTTCCAAGAATTGACTTGGTTTAAATCCGAAAAGACCTGCAATAATGTTAGTTGGGAATGTTTCCAATTTCACGTTGTAGTTTGCTGTAGTTGTGTTGAACAATTGGCGTGAATAAGAAATTTTATTTTCAGTATTTGTCAACTCGTCTTGCAATTTAATAAAGCTATTGTTTGCTTTTAATTCAGGATAATTTTCAGCTACCGCAATCAAACCTGACAATTGTTTTGTAAGAGCGTTTGAAGCATGCATAGCTTCTGCAGGAGTTTGTGCTTGTGCTACTTGGCTACGTAATTCTGTAATTTTAGCAAATGTTTTTTCTTCGTAAGCAGCATATCCTTTAACTGTTTCAATCAAATTTGGGATAAGATCGTTACGACGTTTTAGTTGAACATCAATTTGACTCCAAGATTCTTTGGTTTGCATGCGGCTTTTAACAAGTCCATTATAAGCAGTAACTCCCCAGAGTACTAGGACAGCAACGATAGCAATAATAATAAAAATCATAAATTCCTCCTCGGGTATGACACCCATTCTAACTGAATTAAGCTTTCTAACCCCTAGGCTCTAGGTAAAAAGCTTCCTACGAAAACGATTTAAATCCTTCCAAGACCATTATATCAATTTTCATGTCATTCTAAAAGAAAATAGCTATAGAATACTAAAATACTCTGACAATTTCCCCCTTAGACCAAAATAGGTCCTAGATATCACTCCTAAATTTTTTATGGTAAAATAAGATGATATAGATTGAAATGGAAAGGACACTTAAAGAAATACGATTTTGATTAATCACTTTCTTTAAATTTAACACATGACACCTGAAGAATTTTATGACAGACTTCATCAGCAAGGTTTTGACTTGACTGATACTCAAAAGAAACAATTTGAACGTTACTTTGAACTTTTGGTTGAATGGAATCAAAAAATCAATTTGACAGCCATCACAGATAAAGAAGGCATCTACCTCAAACATTTTTATGATTCTATCGCACCCGTTTTGCAAGGTAAAATCACTAATCAAGCCATTCGACTTTTGGACATTGGAGCTGGCGCTGGTTTTCCAAGTATTCCTATTAAAATCTTGTGTCCAGATATTGATGTTACAATCATTGATTCTCTAAACAAACGCATCAATTTCCTTAATCTCTTAGCAGAAGAGCTGGGTCTAGATGGCGTTCATTTCTACCATGGCCGTGCTGAAGATTATGGACAAGATAAAGCATTCCGCGCTAGCTATGACATCGTTACAGCACGTGCAGTAGCTCGTCTTCAAGTTTTGACTGAATTAACCATTCCTTTCTTAAAAGTTGGTGGTCAGTTAATTGCTCTTAAAGCATCTGCTGCTGAAGAAGAATTGGCTGATGCTAAAAATGCCATGTCAGTTCTCTTTTCAAAACTCATTGAAAACTATCATTATGAATTACCAAATGGTGATAGTCGTCAAATCACAATCCTTGAAAAGAAAAAAGAAACTCCAAACAAATACCCACGTAAGGCGGGTATGCCAAATAAAAAACCTCTTTAATGGGATAATATTGAAAATTAAGTGGCTCTATTTAATGGCCACTTAATTACTATTCTTTATGGAAAGGGATATTCAATTGACTAGATTTTTAAAACGGCTATCTGGTACCCAACGGCTAACTTTTAGCTTCTTGATTGTTATTTTAGTAGGTAGTATCTTACTGTCACTTCCTATTACGCATTACCAAAATGCCCCAGCAACAACTTATCTCGATCATTTGTTTACTGTAGTTTCTATGGTTTGTGTGACCGGCTTGTCTGTCTTTCCTGTTGCTGATATCTACAACGGACTTGGACAAGTTATCGCTGTCATTTTGATGCAAATCGGTGGGCTTGGACTGGTTACATTACTGGCTGTTAGCACCTATATTCTTAGAAAACGAATGAATTTATCTGAGCAAAACATTTTACAATCTGCTCTAAACTATGACAATAGTGGTCATCTTAAACGTTATTTATTTAACGTCTATAAAATTACTTTTATTATCGAAGCCTTGATTGCAGCACTATTTCTCATTGACTTTATTCCGAGATTTGGACTAGGGCATGGAATTTTCAATGCTATCTTTCTGGCAGTCTCCGCTTTTTGTAATGCTGGATTTGATAATCTTGGCGGAGATAGTTTAAAACCGTTCGTTTTAAATCCACTCCTTAACCTTCTCTTTATGACCTTAATTGTATCAGGGGGAATCGGGTTTACTGTTTGGGTTGATATCAAACGAGCTATTAAACAATTCTTTACTGATAGACCTCGTCGTCTGAAGACTTTTACTCGTCAATTAAGTAATCAAACGCGTCTAGTGCTAATAACAACAGCTGTTATTCTCTTACTTGGGACTGTGATAACATGGCTCTTTGAAGCTAATAACCCTAAAACAATTGGTCACTACAATCTTTTCCAACAATTTATGGTTAGCCTATTTCAAACAGTCACAATGAGGACTGCTGGTTTTGCAACAATTTCTTATTTAGATACGCATCCTGCTACCAATATCCTTTACATGATTCAAATGATTATCGGTGGGGCACCTGGTGGTACTGCCGGTGGGGTAAAAGTAACGACCGTAGCCATGACTTTCTTACTCTTTAAGTCAGAGTTAGCTGGTCAAACAGAAGTAACTTTCCGTCACCGCATTATTCCAAATCGAGTAATCAAACAAACCTTGACAGTTTTAATTTTCTTCTTTTCTGTCTTAATTGTTGGCTACATTCTTTTACTTGAATTTGAACCTAACCACACGCCAATGGCTTTACTATTCGAATCAGTATCTGCTATTGCGACAGTAGGTGTCTCTATGGATTTGACACCACAATTATCGACAGGTGGAAGACTTATTATCATGGCAATGATGTTCATCGGACGTGTCGGTCCGCTTACCGTTCTCCTTAGTCTTCTTCAAAAGAAAGAAAAAGATATTCAATACGCACAGACAAATATTACAGTCGGTTAGAGAGGGAAATTTATGAGAAAAAAAATTATTGGTGTTCTTGGACTTGGAATTTTTGGACGAAATGTTGCCAAAGAACTTAGTAAATTCGAACAAGATGTTATCGCAATCGATATCAACCCAAGTCTCGTTCAAAATGTTTCAGATGTGGTCAAAAAAGCTGCTGTAGGAGACATTACTGATATTGACTTTTTGAAGGCTCTCGGTATTAATCAATGTGATACAGTAGTTGTTGCAACTGGTAACAACCTAGAATCATCTGTTTTAGCTGTTATGCACTGTAAAAAACTTGGTGTCAAAAACATTATCGCTAAAGCTAAAACCAAAACTTATGAAGAAGTTCTTTACGGTATTGGAGCAAGTAAAGTGATTATGCCAGAGCGTGATTCTGGTAAACACGTCGCAGCTAACATGCTTCGTCACCATATTGAAAATATTGTTCATTTAGAAGAAAAATTAGCCATGGTGGAATTCTCCGTTCCTGATTCTTGGGTAGGTAAGAACCTTATCCAATTGGACGTTCGCAACAAATACGAAATTAACATTATCGGTATTCGCCGAGATAATTCTTCTGCTATCGATACTCACGTTGACCCAACACGTGCTTTTGAAGCCGATACAGAAGTCATTGCGATTGCTAGTGATGATACTTTTGAAAAATTTGACTATCTTGGTTATTTGAAATAAATAAAAAGCGTATTGCTCTTTTAAAGCAATACGCTTTTTATTTTATTGCCATGGATTGTAAAAACGTCCATTATTCCATTTGAAAAGGAATAATGTGATAAAGACAATCACAATAGCTAAAACAATTGTCAAAATATCAGCTATGGTAAAGTTTTTATAAGTGTACCAAGTACGCTTTTTATTTTTACCAAAGCGACGTAATTCCATTGCTGTTGAAACCGTATCGATACGCTCAAGAGAGCTAAAGATCAAAGGGATAACGATTTGTAGATTTCCTTTTATACGCTTCATCAATTTTTCTTTTGAAGATAATTCAAGTCCACGCGCTTCTTGAGACATTCGAATCATGTAAAATTCTTCCTGAACATCTGGAATGTAGCGTAGTGTTAAACTAACGGCATAAGCCACCTTATAAGGAACACCAATTTGATTAAGGCTTGAAGCAAATTGACTGGGGTGTGTTGTCATCAAAAACAGGACTGCCAAAGGTACCGTACAGAAGTATTTTAGAGCCAAATTAAACAAGTAAAATAATTCCTGACTTGTGAGATAAAAGCGACCATAACCTTGCCATAGGACAGTCTTTACGCCATAAATAGTCTCACCATAACTTGGCTCAAATAAATAAACCATCAAAACATTTAAAAGAGCAAAGAAAGCAATGAATTTAATCACAAACGACACTTGCTGCCAACGAATGTTTGCCATTTTAAACAAAGCCAACGAAGAAAGCCCGACAAGTACAATCAAGCGTGTATCATAAGTTGTCATGCAAGCTACTGATACCAAAATGAAGAAGATTAATTTACTAGCTCCAGACAATTGATATAAGAAGCCTCGGCCACTTTGATAACCAATAAAATGATTAGTCATGACATCCTCCCTGCTGTTTAATGTAATAATGCGTCAAATCAATCGGATTTATCCCTAATTTTTCAGCTAAATCAAAAAGACTTGTCTTTTTGAGATTAGTTTGCTCTAAAATCTCTACTTGATTAAAGAGGGAAACTGGTGAACAATCCGCAATGATTTTACCATCACTCACGACAATACTACGATCTGAGTACTCTAACATCAGTTGCATATCATGCGTAATCATAATGATAGTGTGTCCAGCCTGATTCAATTGATTGAGGAATGTCATAATTTCGGTGTAATGACGCTTATCCTGACCAGCTGTTGGCTCATCCAATAAAATAATTTCTGGATTCATGACTAAAACAGAAGCAATCGTGACACGTTTCTTTTGACCAAAAGATAAAGCTGAAATTGGCCATTTTCTAAATTCATATAAGCCACAAACTTTTAAAGTTTCCAAAACTCGTTTTTCAATTTCTGACTCATCTACACCTCGTAATCTTAAACCAAGTGCTACTTCATCAAAAATCATGGTTTGACTAATCATTTGATTTGGATTTTGAAGCACATAACCAATTTTTTCAGCACGTTCCTTAATAGAATCCTGCATGATAGACTGTCCTTGGTAACAGATATCTCCAGCAGGTTTAATAAACTGGCAAAGTGCTTTAGCTAAGGTTGATTTACCAGCACCATTTTTCCCAACAATAGCAATTCGTTCTCCCTTATGAATAGCAAAGCTAACATCTTTTAAAATAGGGCAATTATCTTGGTAAGCAAATTGCAATTGCTTAACTTCTAAAATCGGATCCTTTGCCACCACTTCACCAGATTGACTTAAACCTGTAACGGTAATATCTGACAAATCCAGTTGATTCAAATCAGATAAATGTTCTGCTTTTGTCACATCTACATTTAAATCTTTCAAAGCAGTCACATAAAGAGGTTCACGAATCCCGTTTTCAACCAATAAGTCACTCTTTAACAAATCATCAGGATGCCCATCAAACAAAATCTGACCGTCATTTACCAAAATCACTTTATCAACATGACGATATAACACATCCTCAAGTCGATGTTCAATAATAATGGTTGTTGTTTTTCCTTCTTGGTGAATACGATCGATGAGCTCAATCGTTTCTTGCCCAGATTTCGGATCTAAATTAGCCAGTGGCTCATCAAAAAGCAAGATTGGACTTTCATCAATCAAAACTCCAGCTAAACTCACGCGCTGCTTCTGACCGCCTGATAAATCTTGAGGACGACTATCTAGAAAAGCTGTTAAATCAAGTTTCTCAGCCCAATAATTAACTTTATCAGTCATTTGAGACAAAGGAAGGCAATCATTTTCAAGTGCAAAAGCTAAATCTTCTGCCACCGTCAAACCAATAAACTGACCATCTGGATCTTGTAATACAGTAGAAACAAGATGTGACTTATCATAAATCGACAAGTCAAAGGCATCCTTGCCATCAATCAAAAGTTGACCGCTTTTTTCTCCATGATTAATATTTGGAATAATCCCATTTAAACATTGTCCAATAGTTGATTTTCCTGACCCTGATGGTCCAACAATCAGGACTTTTTGCCCTCTCTCAATGGAGAGATTGAGGGATTTTAATGTTGGCTCTGCTTGAGCATCATATTTAAAAGTGAAATCCTTAAAGTGAATAAGGGGTTCCATGATTCTTCTCCTAAGAAATGATTAAGAGTAGGATAACCTTGTCATCCTACCCCGTTATAATACTAGAATGCTATCATTATAGCTAAGACAAGACTTTCCAGTCCTGCTTTTCAAAAGAGACTTAGTCTTTTGTTAGGCTACCTGATTGTGTACGTGTTTTTGAATAAACAGCTAAAAGCAATGAACCACCAATAGCAATGGTCAAACTATTAATAACTGCTGATAAAATCCCTTGCGTAAAGACTTTACTTGCAGGTTCACTATAAATCAAAATATCACCATATGGTGCAATAATTCCCCAGCCAATCACATTAGCTAAAATTTGTACACCATTAAACCATGCAAAATCTTTTTTAGTCAGTTTACCTTTTTCAATATTGATTTTTTTAGCCACAAGACCGATAGCTAAACCAATCAATCCACTCACAATAACCCATGTCCACCATGGTGAACCATATTGAAGAGCATCTTTCAAAGCATGTCCAATAAAGCCCGAAAAGAATCCAACCGTCGGACCGTAAATAACTGCAAACAAAGCAATAACAGCATATTGCAATTGAATATTAGTATTTGGAATAGGGGTTGGAATATTAATCAATGTCCCGATGATAATAAACAGTGCAGCTCCAATCCCAGTAGCCACAACAGTCTTGATTGAATTATTTTTCATGACTCAATCTCCTTTATAATAAACTTATCTATTTTTTCTAAGTAAAATGCTTTAGAAACCTTACTTTAATGCCGTTTTATTTTACCACAAATAAGGGATATTTTAAAGATGCTTATTTTTTGAGCTAGCCATAAGAGAACTTTATACAAAAAAAGCTGAGCTTTCACTCAGCTATCTATTATTAATTAGCTTTTTTCTTTTTGCCCCAAACAGATTTTTCAGCAACTGCTGTAAAGAGAACATCTGTTGAAGAGTTCAAGGCTGTTTCACATGAGTCTTGAACGACACCGACGATAAATCCGACACCAACTACTTGCATTGCAAGGTCGTTTGAAATACCAAACAAGCTACATGCGACTGGTACTAGAAGAAGTGAGCCTCCAGTAACACCAGATGCACCGCAAGCTGATACTGCAGACAAGACACTTAGTAAGAAAGCTGTTGGAAAATCAACATGAATACCAAGCGTATTAACAGCAGCAAGCGTCAAGACGTTGATTGTAATCGCAGCACCACCCATATTAATAGTAGCCCCAAGTGGGATAGACACTTTATAAGTATCTTTGTTCAAGCCTAAATCTTCACAAAGTTTCATATTAACTGGAATATTAGCAGCTGAACTACGTGTGAAGAAGGCTGTCAATCCAGAATCTTTCAAGCAACGGAAAACCAATGGGTATGGATTTTTGCGCATAAAGATAAAGGCAATAAATGGATTAACGACCAAAGCTACAAAGAACATTGTCCCGACAAGAGCCAAAATCAAGAAACCATAATTGGCTAAAATTTTAACCCCATTATCTGAAATTGTCTTAAAAACAAGTCCTAAAATACCAAATGGTGCCAAATTAATAATCCAACGAACCACTTGTGAAGTGACTTCTGCCATTGTTTGCAAAAGCTCTTTAGTTGCTCCATTAGAATTTCTAAAAGCTAGTCCAAAAATAACAGCCCAAGTCAATACACCGATATAGTTAGCTGAGCCCAAAGCATTAATTGGGTTATCAACCATTTTTAACAATAGACTGTGGAAAACTTGCCCAACTCCTTCAGGAGATGACAATTTTGGTTGCGTGGCAGTATCCAAGGTGAGAGTAATTGGGAAAATGTAATTCACCACAACAGCAACAAGAGCAGCTGCTAAGGTCCCAACAAGGTAAAGCCCAATGATCGTTGACATATTGGTCTTTTGTCCCTTTTCATTTTGTGACAATGCACTAGCAACCAAAACAAAGACAAGTAATGGCGCTACCGCTTTAAGACCACCAACGAATAAATCTCCTAGGATACCAATTGCAGAAACCTTAGGAAGAGTCATTCCTAAAATAAATCCAATAATGACTCCGATGATGATTCGTTTGATGAGACTAGTTCTATTCCAAACACTAATAAATCGTTTCATGGTAGCTCCTCAAAAAAATATTAACGGTTTTAATCATAATATAAAACAGGCTCTTCGTCAAACTAATTATGGTATATTTTATGCCATGACAGCGCTTTAAATGCAGTTTTTTTCAATTTTTTGAAAATTTTGTGATTATTTCTAACATGGCTTGTCCCCGATATGACAACAAATGTCAGTTTTTTAGCAAAAAAACAGCGATTTTCTTCTATTGACGTTAGAAATGGAGTTCGATATAATAATCTGCGCATCATTTTGCTTTATGAGAGAGTTTAACTAAGCAAAATGCTATATCGTTTTTTATTAGGAGGACATTAATGAAACCTGTCAAAAATATCTATATTATCATCGGTTTCATGTTATTTGCTTTATTCTTTGGGGCAGGTAATCTGATTTATCCCGCCTTTTTAGGGATATATTCTGGAAGCAACCTAGCATTAGCCATTCTTGGTTTCTGTTTAACTGGTGTCACACTTCCTCTTTTAGGGGTTGTCGCTGTAGCCTATTCTGGTGCTAGTGACATTGAAGATTTTGCTCGCCCAGTTTCGCGCCATTATGCTTTGCTATTTTCAATCGCGCTTTACTTATCTATCGGGCCATTCTTTGCCATTCCAAGAACGGGAGCCACATCTTTCTCAATTGGTATCGAACCAATCTTTGGTGACAATCTGATTGCAAAAGCAGTTTACGGTTTGGTTTTCTTTGGGATTTCTTACTTTTTAGCGATTAAACCAAATAAAATCGCAGACCGTATCGGGAAATACCTAACACCCGCTCTTTTGATTATCATTGCAATTTTGATCGTTGCATCATTTGTTAAACCTGCTGGTGAAATCGGAGTGGCTCATAACGCTGCTAATGACATCAGCAATGCCTTTAAAGATGTTCCGTTCGTTGCAGGGCTTATTCAAGGTTATGGAACAATGGATGCACTTGCTTCACTTGCCTTTGCCATTATCGTTATTGATGCTAGTAAATCACACGGTGCAAAAGGAAAAGCTGAAGTTGCTAGACTGACATTCAAATCAGGACTAATTGCTACTGTACTACTTGCACTTATTTATATCTTTGTTGCACGTATCGGTGCTTCATCACAAAGTCTTTTTGATTTTGCTAACGGACACTTCATGTTCAAAGGGGAAGCCATTGATGGTGGTAACATCCTCGGACAAGCTGCTCACTTCTATCTTGGAAGTATCGGACAAATCATCCTTGCTGCAGCTATTTTCCTTGCTTGCTTAACAACAGCAACTGGTTTGATTACTGCCTGTGCAGAGTACTTCCACAAATTGCAACCAAAAGTTTCTCACGTTTCTTGGGCAACTCTCTTCACTTTGATTGCACTATTCTTCTACTTCGGTGGTCTTTCTGAATTGATCAAATGGTCACTTCCAGTACTTTACTTGCTCTATCCATTAACAGTCGTTATTATCTTCTTAGCCTTGCTATCAAAATTCTTCAAGAAAGATCGCATCGTTTACCAAATTACCATTGGCTTTGCAGCCATTCCTGCTCTTTACGATGCCCTCTCAACACTTGCTAAAATGACTGGACTTTTCAGCCTACCAGCAAGCCTTGTTAATTTCTTCAATGGATTCGTTCCACTTGGACAATTCTCCCTTGAATGGATTAGCTTTGCCATCGTTGGATTCATTGTTGGATTTATCCTACACAAGACTAAAAAAGCTTAATAATAGCAAAACCAACCTTCATAACGAGGGTTGGCTTTTTTGTTGTTTATTTTCCAAGTAAACTAATACGTTCTTGAATGTGTTTGGCATTTTCAATCTCATCAACAAATCCAAGAGCATAATCCGCATAGCTAATAGCACTTTCACCCTTGTCGTTGAATGTCAATTCTTCACCAGCAAGAATGTATTCTCCTGTACGTTTACCATCTGCTTGGAAATCAATGGCTGGACTGATGAAAGTCCATTTGACATCATGACGTTCACGGATTTCTGCTAAGGACTGACGTTGAGCACTAGCAAGTGGTCTAAATGCTTCTGGAAATTCTGGTGTGTCAACCAATTGCACCGTGTGCTCTGGGTTAACATAAAGACTTCCTGCACCACCGACAATCATCAAACGTGTGTCAGTACCTGAAAGCAAATCAGCCAAATGTTTTTGCGAATCGCTGTGAAGATGAAGCTGGTCTTCTGTCCAAGCCCCAAAAGCATCCACAACCACATCAAAGCCAGCCAAATCTTCTTTTGTTAAGTCAAATAAGTCTTTTTCAATAACTTTCTGAGCTTTTGATTTATTAGAACTACGAACAACTGCTGTGACATCATGTCCGCGATTAAGCGCTTCTTCAACAATTAATCGACCTGCTTTACCATTTGCGGCAACTACTGCAATTTTCATAATGATTCCTCCAAAATATAAATAATTTCTTTTTGTTGTAACATATTTTGTTACAACTATATCTATAGTATATTCCTCTTTAGATGTAATGTCAAGAGTTACAACAAAAAGTTGTAACTTTTTTAATGACAACAAAAATATGCTATAATACTCTTAACAAATTAGATTAGTACAAGGAGAAAAAATGCCCTATTCAACTCGACTAGCAACTTCCGTTCATATTCTGTTAGCCATTTATCATTTTGAAAATGAAGCAAAAGTGACTTCTACTTTTCTAGCTAAAAGTATCCAGACTAACCCTGTTATTGTGCGTAACTTACTAGGAAAATTGCAAAAAGCTGACTTAGTCAAAGTCGAAGCTGGTGTTGGCGGAGCACATTTGACCAAAGATCCTAAAGAGCTCACTTTCTGGGATATTTTCCAAGCTGTCGAAGATAAAGATAAACCTATTTTTAAAGCTAATGATGATACCAACCCAAATTGCCCAGTTGGTCGCGTGGTGAACTCCGTTTTACAACCACGTATTGATGAGGTTCAAGAAAATTTTAAAGCTTCTCTCGAGAATATCACTCTTGCTAGTCTCATTACAGACATGGACAATAAAATAGCACAAAACAATCATTAAGCACTTCTGTTTTCACAGAAGTGCTTTTTTCTATTTATGACTTAGTTTTTTAGTGAGGAAGTCTCCGATAAATTGGATAATAAAGACTAGGATAAGGATACAGATTGTTGCAACGATAGTGACATCTGTTGCTGAGCGGTTATAACCATAGTAAATAGCAATATAACCAAGTCCACCAGCTCCAATCGCACCCGCCATAGCTGTTTCACCGATAAGTGAGATGAGCGTTACTGTTGAGACACGGATAAGTTCTGGCAAACCTTCGCTAAGGTAAATTTTGATAATATCCCAAAGAGTAGCTCCTGAAGCTTGTGCGGCTTCAATAACACCTCTATCCATTTCTGAAAAGACAACTTGAACCTGACGAGCATAGAAGGCAAATGTCGCTGCTGATAGCGGAACTAGCGCCGCTGTTCGACCTAGGTTTGTTCCAACAATTGTATATGTGAAAGGTTTTAAAATAGCCAACAAGATGATGAAAGGAATGGCACGAACGATTGACGTAAAAATATCCAAGACTTTAAAGCCAAAACGATTACTTAGCACACCGCTTGGTCCTGTTAATACCAAGAATAGCCCCATAACAAGCCCTAAAAGACCACCAATTACAAACGACCATCCTGTCATATAAATAGTTGCTGAAAAGGCATCAGACCAAGAATTTGTCCCTTCCCAGCCGATACGGTATACATCAGGCATATTTGTAGCAATCCATTCAATCATTTAGGCACCTCGTTTCAATACTGTTAATTCAATTCCCGCAGCAAGAATAGCTTCTTGTGCACCTGCAAGAGCATCAGCATCACCAGACAAGACAACAATCATCTCACCAACTGGTGTATCGTCTAGAATTTCAATATTTCCGTAAAGAATATTGGCAGTTACTTCAAATTCTTTGTAGATTTGGTTAAGAATTGGTTCATCAGTAGATGTTCCAGCATATTTCAATTGAACAAGTAAATCATCTTTTGGAAGATTTTTCACAATAGCTTGTTTTTCAATTTTAACCAAGGCATCCTCAATACCAGTTGCTGTTTTGATGAACTCTTGCGTCAATGGTTCTTTAGGATTTGAGAAGATATCTAGAACTGATCCTTCTTCAATCAAGTGACCATTTTGCATAACGGCCACACGGTGACAGATATCTTTGACGATTTGCATTTCGTGAGTAATCATAACTACTGTCAAACCAAGTTTTTGGTTCAATTCTTGCAAAAGTGCCAAAATTTGTTTTGTTGTTTTTGGGTCAAGTGCAGATGTTGATTCATCAGAAATCAAAATTTCTGGGTCATTCGCTAACGCACGCGCAATTGCCACACGTTGTTTTTGACCACCTGATAATTGTGACGGATAATTTTCAGCACGATCTGACAAGCCTACTAATTCAAGCAAATCAGCGACTTTTTTGTCTTTTTCTTCTTTTGATAATTTTGAATGGCGAAGCGCAAAAGCCACATTTTGGCGCGCTGTTTTTTGCGCCATTAAATTAAAATGTTGGAAAATCATCCCAATTTTTTGACGTTTTTGACGAAGGGCAGCTCCTTTTAGTTGAACTTTACCATCGGCAAAAGTAACATCATCACCAATCGTGATTTTCCCTGCTGTTGGGGCTTGCAAAAGATTAATCGTACGTACTAATGTTGATTTTCCTGCCCCAGAATAACCAACAATCCCATAAATATCACCTTTGTTAATAGCAATCGAAACATCTTTTACTGCTTCTACAGTACGTCTTTTCTGACGAAAAGTAATGTCGATATGCTCCAAATTAATAATCGGTTTTGTCATAACTCTTACTCAACTCCTCAGTCATTTCAATCTAATCTTTTATCCATAACTAGCATCCTTTTCAACTCTTGAAAGTTAAAAAGACTTATTTTTCTAAACTTTCCAACTTAATATTCTACCATATTCTGGTAAATTTAAAAGCATTTTCAAAATAGAATTTGGCGTGTTTAAAAACACGCCAAATCACTTAATTTTTCAATAATCTCTTATTCTTCTGAAGAAACTTTAGCACCTTTCCAAGCTGGAATATCAACGTTATTTGAAGCTTCTTGAATTACTTTACCAACTTCATCAGTTTGGTAAACTGAAATCAATTTCTTAATAGCTTTAGCTTTGCTTGATTTTTTCCAATCTTTTTGTGCAGCAATGACGTTAACCCATTGGTCTGAGTTTTTATCAACAGCTTCTTTATAAAGTGTTGTTTTGTAATCTACTTTTGCTGCTTGCGCATATGAGTTATTAACAATAGCTGCATCAACTGATGACAATGTTGAAGCAGTTTGCGCAGCATCAACTTCTTTGATATCTAAATCTTTTGGATTTGATGAAATGTTTTTGATAGTTGCCAATTCTTTGCCATCAACATCCAATTTAATCAAACCAGCTGATTGAAGAAGGTAAAGGGCACGACTTTCATTTGAAGCATCGTTAGGAACTGAGATAGTAGCTTTTTCAGGAATGTCTTTGACATCAGTGTATTTTGCTTTGCCATTTTCTGTACCTGAGAAGATGCGAATTGGACTAAGAAGTGTGTCAGCTGCTTCAACCAAAGTTCCTTTATTTTCTGAATTCCAGTTATTCAAGAAATATTTGTGTTGGAAGGCATTGACATCCACCTCACCATTTTGAAGCGCTTCGTTTGGTTGGTTGTAGTCAGTGAACTCAACCAATTCAATTTCTACACCTTTATCTTTAGCCAATTCTTTGACTTTATCCCAAAGTGGTTCAGTTGCATCATCCAAAGTCATGATACCAACTTTAAGTTTTGAATCATCTGAAGCAGATTTTGAAGAACCACCACAAGCGGTCAACAATACAGTTGATGCAAGAGCTACACTAGCTAATCCAAATAATTTTTTTAATTTCATATCTATTTCCTCTCTCCTTTAACTCGTGATATCATTCTAACCTAATTAGTTATAGGTTTCAAATTGTTAAAATCAAGGTTTAGTTATAGTTTTAAACTATAACTAAATTATTTTTCCGATGGAACTTTTAAGTCTTTAGCAGTTGGTGTATAATCTCCGCCAAGATATTTTTGTGCTAATTCTGACAAAGTGCCATCTTTTTGCAAGGTTTTCAAGCGCTTGTTAACGAATGTTTGCAAGTCTTTTTGATCTTGTCCCAAAATGAAATAAATAAATGGTTGTTCATCAGATTTCAATTCGATGGTTTTCAAATTATCTAATTTTTGATTTTTAATGATAGTATTTACCGTTGGGGCATCAAAAATCTTGAAATCAAATTTACCGTCATTCAAGTTTGTCAAAACTTGAGTGATATTTTCATTAGTGTAGTTAAGTTCAACAGGCTTGCTATCATTTTCTGTATTGAATTTTTCAAGCTGCGCTGCTGTTGTTGTCCCTTGAACAACTTGCGTTGAATGTCCTGCTATATCGTCGTAAGACGTGATATCAGAGTCTTTTGGCACCACTAGAACCGATGGGGTTGAACCAATAGGATAAGAATATAGGTATTTAGCTGAACGTTCTTTGGTATAACTGATATTATTGCCGCCAAGCTGATATTTCCCAGAATCAAGTCCTGTGAAAATAGATGACCATTCTGTTTTCTTAAAATTCACTTTATATTGATCAGAATCTTTGAAAACAGCTTTTGCCACCTCGATATCATAACCAGTCAATTTCCCAGATTCTTCGTATGAAAATGGAGCCGTTGTCCCTACTGTCGCAAAGGTCACTTCTTCTTTACCAGAAGAGGCCTTTGAAGAGGGATCCGATGAACAAGCTGCTAAAAAAGCAGCTGACGCTAGTGCTAGTCCTGTTATTCCTATCATTTTTTTAACTAATGTCATATCGTTTCCTACCTTCTCTTTTAGAGTTGTTTACATCTTAACATCAGATAAGCTTCTTAACAAATACTTAAATTCTATCACCGCGATAAAGAAATCTTATCACCCTAGGCCTTTTGTGTCTTTGCAAAATAATCTAACAAATAAAGAGCATTTTCCACAAAATACTGAACAGCCGTTGGAAGAGCCTCATCTTTTACCGTAAATGTATCATGATGAAGGTCTGCCGCATCAGCATCACCATTACTTCCAATCAAGGCAAAAATACCTGGAATTTTCTCTTGATAAGCTGCAAAATCTTCCCCTATGGTGAGTGGTTCCACTTCTACGACTTTTGCAAATTGTTTTGAATGCTCAAAAATAAGAGGTGTCAAAATTTCGTCGTTAAAGGTCACCGTTGGGGTTCTCCCCCACTCAATCTCGACTGACGCATTAAATTGATCAGCTGTATTTTCCACAACCCTAATGAAAGCATCACGCAAGTGCTGGCGAGTTTCTGGTGAAAATGAGCGCATTGTTCCTTCAAAATAGCCTGATTCAGGCATAACATTCCAAGTACTTCCCACATCAATATGTGTTACCGACAAAACAGCTGACTCAAAAGGAGAGACTGTACGGCTGATAATAGCTTGCGCATTATTAACAATTGTTGTGATAGCAAGAACCGCATCTGTCCCAAAATCAGGGCGAGCCGCATGCCCACTCACTCCGCTGATAGTCACTTTAAATTTATCAACAGCTGCCATGATTGCTTTTGAACGAAGTCCTATTTCGCCAGGTTTAAGATGTGGGTAATTATGATAGCCAATAATAGCTGAAACATCCTTAAGGCCACCATTTTCAATCACTTGATAAGCCCCTACTGAAACTTCCTCAGCTGGCTGAAAAATCAATCGAATCGTTCCGTTTAACTGCCCTTCTTGAGCCTTTAAAAGCTCAGCAGCACCAAGAAGACTTGTCTGGTGGAAATCATGCCCACAGGCGTGCATAGCGCCATTCTTGCTAGCATATTCAAAAGTATTTCGCTCCTTGATTGGTAAAGCATCAATATCTGCACGCAAAGCAATAACGGGCTTACCATGTCCAATTTCGGCAATAAAACCCGTTGGTAACTCTGTTTCAAGAATACGAATCCCTAAATTTGAAATGTATTCTTTCAAAAAGGCTGTCGTCTCAAATTCATTCTCCGAAACCTCAGGATGCGCATGAATATGATGACGAATCTCTGCTAATTTTGTGTAAAAATCTTTTGTCATTTATTTGCCTCTACTGCCGACTTTTCTGGTAAGTAAATAACTACCACCTAGATATTTCTGGCTCAATTTTTCTAAAGTGCCATTATCATAAAGTTTTTTAACCGCCTTGTTAAATTCTCCTTGTAACTTCTCACTGTCACTTGAGAAAATAATATAATTATTTGGATTATCATCTGTCTTTAAATCAATAACCCTCAAATCTAGTTGTTTTTGTTTGATAATTGTATCGACAGAGATTTTATCAAAAATGAGATAATCAAATTCTCCACTATCCAAGTCTAATAATCGTTTCGTTACATCTTCTCCTGAATATTCAATTATCGATGGAGAATCACTATGCTTTTTATTCCAATCATCAACAAATTTTGCAGTTGATGTCCCAGTGTCATCTTGTGTCTTTTTACCACCAATATCATCTAAAGATTTAATCTTAGAATCTTTCTTAGTGACTAAAACCAAGGGATTTTTAGCAATTGGCACAGAATATAAATACTTGCTTGCACGTTCTTTGGTATAAGAAAGATTATTAGCAGCACCCTGATAAATCTCGCTATCTAAGCCAACAAAGATAGAATCCCAGGCAGTCTTTTTAAAACTAATTTCATAATCATCAATGTATTTACTAGCTGATTTGATCACTTGAATATCATAGCCAGTCAATTGACCTTTTGCATTTTGATACGAAAAAGGCTTGATATCACCAGCTGTTGCAATGACTGCTTTTTGATCAGCCGCTTCAACATTAACAGCCAAACCAGCACTTAGTAAAACAGTTAATCCTAATAAAACTTTTTTCATTTTCACTCCTCAAACGCTGTTAACACTACAATTGCTGTACTAAGTAACTAAAAATTCTACGACTTTCTGCTTTTTCTAGGAGTAATTCTGGATGCCATTGGAAGCCCAAAATTGGAGCACCATCTTTGCTTTCATAAGCTTCAATTGTACCATCACGAGGGTCTCGCGCTGTCGCAACCAAACTTGGTGCTAAATCTTTCACACTTTGTTGATGAAACGAATTAACCCAAGCACCTGTTGAGACCAATTGACTCACACGGCTATTGGGTACAATTTCCACTTCTTGTGACGTTCCAGAAAAGTCTTTTTGCCAGTGGTGTTCAACTTTTTGATTCAGTGTTCCACCCAAAGCCACGTTCAACAATTGCATACCACGGCAAACCGCAAAAATAGGTTTATTTTGCTTGAGTGCTTCTTTTATCAAAGCTAGTTCAAATTCATCACGCTCTAAACTATAATCATCACTATCAATGGTTTGTTTTTCACCATAAAATTTTGGTGTCACATTTTGACCACCTGATAGGATTAATTTATCAATCATATCAATATAAGATTTAGCTAAATCTGGACTACCAACTGGAATAATAATCGGAAGTCCACCAGCTTCTTTGACGCCATCAGAAAGATGTCGTGAAACAACATCATATTCTAAGCCCGATCGAGCTGGGAGTTCTTGAATATTTCCCGAAATGCCAACGATAACTTTTTCCATAGGAACGCCTCTCTTTCTTTTAGAATAGCATTATCTCTTGTAATTAGATTTATTGTAAAACAAAAGAAAAGAGAATGCCAATAGTTATTTTTTATCAGAGAGATAGTCTCTATCTATAACACAAAAACACCCAGCTTTACTAAGCTAGGTGCTTCTCTTTTTTATCTGATTAAATTAGAAATCTGATACATTGTGGTAAACTTTTTGAACGTCTTCATCATCTTCAAGAGCGTCAACAAGTTTTTCAAATGTTTCAAGGTCTTCACCTTCAAGTGTTACTTCTGATTGAGGAATCATTTCAAGTTCAGTAACTTTGAATTCTTCGATGCCGTTAGCACGCAAAGCTTCGATACCTTTGTGAAGGTCAGTTGGAGCTGTGTAAACAGTTACCACACCATCTTCTGCTTCAACATCTTCAACATCAACATCAGCTTCTAGCAATTGTTCAAAAATGCTATCTGCGTCATCGCCATCAAAGACAATAACACCTTTTTTATCGAACATGTAAGATACAGAACCAGATGCTCCCATGTTACCACCGTTTTTACCAAATGCAGTACGCAAGTTAGCAGCAGTACGGTTAACATTACTTGTCAAAGTATCAACGATGATCATTGAACCGTTTGGTCCAAATCCTTCGTAACGACCTTCAACGAAAGTTTCGTCTGTATTACCTTTTGCTTTATCGATTGCGCGGTCGATAACGTGTTTTGGTACTTGCGCTTGTTTTGCACGTTCAAGTACAAATTTAAGAGCTGAGTTTGATTCTGGATCTGGTTCACCTTTTTTAGCAGCAACATAGATTTCAACACCAAATTTAGCATAAACTTTAGAGTTAGCACCATCTTTGGCAGTTTTTTTGGCAACAATATTGGCCCACTTACGTCCCATGGGTAGTCTCCTTTGTAAAGATTATTATTTGTTTTAGCATGATTAATGATTTGAACTATAAAAAATAGCCAAATTCTTGAACTACTGAACTAGCAGAGCTAAATTCGTAATCCTTTTTATTATAGCACTTTGACAAGCCTGTGTAAAATGTTCCTAAAAATTAAAAGCGAAAACTGAGCTCAACAAAAGCCCAGTTTTTAGTTTGTTTATGTAAACGCTTATTTTGTGATTCCAATCGGCACTTTTCCCCAAGTTTGCTCTTGAATCTGTGGATTTCCAAGTTGATAGACTTGGTCGGCTTGTTGGGTTACCACGTCCCACGGTTTTGCACCGATTCTAGCGACGATATCCACAGACTTTTTCACTGTTTTGAGGTGCTTTTGCCCTTTTTCGGTAAATCCGAGCACGTGAACCGCTTCTGGCAAGGGCTTTTCCACAGCTCCGACCAAGATATAAGCCAAAATGCGACGGATTCGAGCCTTCGTGTAGCGCTTCGTGGCGACTTTATCCACCAATTCGTCCACAGTCGCTACGCTCCTAATAGCTGAGCTGATACGGCTAGCTAACTCTTCATTAACCTGGAAAATCCTTGTCAAATCAGGGTTTGTCACGATTTGGTACTTGAGCAATTGGAAATAATTCTCCCAAGTCACTTGAGGGGCGCTTAGGAAAAGGTCAGCTTGCGGCATGAATTTGTCCACAAAATCTTTGTCTTGTCTGTGGATACGCAAATTTGTCGCGGAGGCAAAAGCCACATCAGTATCAAGCGAGTGATAACCTGCTCCCTGACGCATGATTGGGCTAAGCTTGATTGATTTTCCTGCGCAAGCTTTAGCATAAGAAAGCCCCAAAATATGATTTGGCGTGTTGCCTGTGAAGTTGACACCAGCAAATGTCTCCCACATTTTCTGCGTTTTCTGTGGATAAGACAAATTATCTGGCAAATTTTGCAAGTAATCCACCATTTTCTGTTGATTATCCGCATAAATCTGTGAAAAGTGTTGATAATCCAGATTTTCTTCCGTTCCAAATGCCAAGTTATCCACACCAAGGCGCTCTAAAATGTCCACCGCACCCTGCGCAAAGTAGTCCGCTGACTGAACAGCCACCAAAAATGGCAGCTCAACCACCAAATCAGCACCGCATTTCAGAGCCATTTCTGCGCGCGTCCATTTGTCCACAACCGCAGGCTCTCCACGCTGCACAAAATTCCCAGACATGGCAACAACCTTTACTCCTTCAGCCTGTGACAACAAATACTCATGCCCATTATGAAAAGGATTAAATTCAGCAATAATACCAGTGATAGTCATATTGTGCTCCTATATATTTTAGAGATAGAATATCGCGCATCTAGATTTTGTAATGTATAGTATATTCCCTCCACATCATGTGCATATTGCTCAGAATGATTATACTCATAAGCAATCTCATAAATCCAATCTCCTAATTCAGAATGATTATTGTACAGTTCTTGTATATTCTGAGTAAGTAAAAAAACACTATGATAATCATTTAATGAATCATTTTGCGCGATATTTCGAGTAGATGAATTTACTATCCTTTCAAAAATCCTTATAACTTTTGGTCTCTCAAAATCCTCTACTAATAAAATTGATGAAACTAAATAAAGTAATGAGTCATCTAATTTTAATAATATATCAAATTTCGATAAATAACTTTCAAATTTTCGTAAAATAAATTCATTACGCTTCAATGTATAGTTATCATTTTCATAGGTTACTTGTATAGCTGACACAATAAACATTCCCAATATTAAATACAATTGAAAAGTGGTATTGCTAGCATTAGGTAAAATATCCCCAATGTTACCTGTAAAAGCTATCACTGATAAATAGTAATTTAACATCAAAGAACTTATTGCTATAGCAAAAATAAAAATTCCATTCACCAGTTTTCGTCTACCCAACAGAATAACAAGTAAATACTCACCTAACCAAAAGAATAGTGAAATCAGCCAAAGCTTATTAAAGCCAATCATCAAATTTTCCAAATTATCATTCAAAAACCATATCACAAGGTAAGTAAAACATGAAAAAACAGGCGATATAAAAATCCAAAAAATAACGCTATTAGTACTTATAGTATTATTACTGTGAGAAAAAAAGCGAGTGTTAAAACCTTGATACTCTCTTAAATTTACTGATAAGATATTTTTTAACACCCAAAATTCTAGAACTACTGTAATAAAAATTAACAATAATTGGAGCATAAAAATACTTCCTACATACTTTATTTCTCCCCTACTTCTGACACACAAAGAACCAGCGTTCTGATTTTTTGCGTGGTTTTTTGTCTTCGAAATCAGCGTAGAGTTTGAATGATTTGAAACCTGCTTGTTCCAAGAGGATGTCGTAAGTCAAGACTTCATATGTGCGTTCTTCGTGGACTTCGTCGTAGCGTGTGAAGCGTCCGTCTTCGTCTTGCAAGAAGAAAGTCAATTCGTGGACAACTGAGTGCGGTGCATCATCAGCGTACGTGTCCCAGACCATGGCAAATTCTTCAGCATTTTCATGGTAAGAATAACCAGGAAAGACAGTGTCAGTCTTATAAGTTGAGTGTACGTCAAAGATGAAGACACCGCCGTCATTTAAGCTGTCATAGACTTGTTTGAAGACATCACCGACTTCAACTTCATCAGCCATATAACAGATAGAATCTGAGTAGCATGTCACCAAGTCGTATTTACCAGCTTGCGACAAATCAAGCATGTTGCCTTGCTTGAACTCGATATCTTCACCAGCAGCTGTTGCACGTTTTCTTGCGATTTCAAGCATATCCTCGCTCAAATCAAGCCCTGTCACGTCGAAGCCAGCTTTAGAAAAGCGTACTGACTGAATCCCAGTTCCACAGGCTAATTCCAAGAGCTTTTTCTTATCTTTTGGAAAATGGCGGAGCGAAAAGTCTGTCCATTTATCATAAAGGCTGTCGTCCATGATGGCATCATAAACCGCTGCAAATTTTTCGTAGTTTTTGTTCATTTTCGTTTCTCTTCAAGTTTCAAAAACCTTGCCAAATGGCAAGGCAAGGTAAGATTATCCTTAAGCAAGGTATTCTGACACATCGACCATAGGTGCTTCGTGCCACAATTTTTCGATGTTGTAGTGTTCGCGTTCGTCTTCTGAGAAGATGTGAACAACAACGTCGTTAAGGTCAAGTAGTACCCAACCAGTACGGCTATCACCTTCAGCATGGCTAGCGTCGCCACCAGCTTCTTTAACTTTTTCACGGATGTTTTCTGCAATAGCGTCCAGTTGACGTGTGTTCATAGCGCTAACCACTACAAAATAATCTGTCACACTAGTCAAACCATAAAGGTCCAAAACAACCATGTCTTCTGCACGTTTTTCATCAGCTGCTTTAACAACCAATTCTAGTAATTCTTTTTTATCCATTTAATCCTCTTTTAAAATTTCTTCTAAATCAGCCACTTGGGCAAAACGTCCATTCCAAGTGCTTTCATAATGCTGTATTAATTGTTCTGCTGTAATTTCTCTTTCAGCAAAGGTAGTCGTGCCATTTTTAATAACTGCCAAATCATAGCCAAACTCAAACGCCACCTTAACAGTCGTATCAATGCAATAATTCGTTGCCATGCCAATGATAATCAGCCGCTCAATAGATTGGCTATCCAGATAAGTCTGTAAATGAGTTTCTTTAAAAGCACTATTATATTGCTTATCAAAGATTTTTTCTCCTGCTTTCGGAGCAACACCGTCGTAAATTTTCCAGCCATGACTTCCTGTTAGTAGTTCATCGTCATTGTGGCGGACGTAAATCACCTCAATGTTTTTCTCACGACAAGTGGCGATTGCTTTTTGCCAGACAGACAAGCAGTTATCAACTACATACGGTTTAGCCTCTATCAAGGCTGTTTGAATATCAATCACTAACAGAGCTGTTTTCATTTGTCATCTTTCATAAACCCAACATACGCATTATAAGTTTCAATGGTTTGTGGGAAGATTGGAAAAGCTTGGTGTGCAAGGTGCTCAACGGTATGAACCGTTTCATAAGCCACTGCCTTATTAAGCGATTCTTTAGCAATCACACGCGCTTTTTCCACCAAAGGAAAGCGACGCCCTGGCTCGATGTAATCAGCTACATAGATAATTTTATCAAGCAGTGACATGTCACCTGAACCAACGGTATGTGTTTCAATACTACGCAAGATTTCCTTATCAGTGATACCCAAATCTTCTTGAATCTTATAAATGCCGACCATGCCATGCCAGACATTATTTCCCCATTTTTTGAGTTCTGGATCAAGCTGATGCTTATCAATCAAATCCAAAAATTCTTGATCAGAGAGTTCTTTGGCGTAATCATGAATCAAGCCAGCAAGTCCAGCTTTTTCAGTATTACAACCATAACGCTCAGCTAGTTCAATAGCAGCTTTTTCCACACCAAGAACATGTTTGAAACGCTTCTCGCTCATAACAGCTGATACTTTATCTAAAAGCTCAGCACGTTCAATTCCCGCAGTGTATGTCTCATAGGTCACGGTAAAGCCCTTCTTTCTCAATGTAGTCGATAACAGCAGGTGGCGTCAAGAAGTTTGGACGACAACCCATTTCAAAATGATGACGAACTAAACTTGATGAGATGTCCATCATTGGCACATCTACCCAGATGACAGGATATGATGTTCCAGCCTTATATTTAGGACGTTGAACACCAACAAACTGCACCATTTTAATCAATTCATCAATTTTGTACCATTTTGGAAGGTAATCAACCATATCAGCACCAATAATGAAATAGTAATCCACGTCCGGATTTTTTTCAATCAAAAGCTTCATGGTATCGTAAGTGTAACTGACACCTTTACGTTCTAGCTCAATAGTTTCAATGTCCAAGCCTTCAACACCCTCAATAGCTAATTCAAGCATTTTCAAGCGGTGTTTTTCATCAATCGTTTCTTTTTTATCAAGATGTGGTGGCTCATATTCGGGCATAAGAAGAACTTTGTCCAAACTTAATTGTTGGCGGACTTGGTCAGCAACCACGAGATGAGCATTGTGGACAGGGTTAAAATTTCCGCCCAAAATACCAATTTGCTTACGATTTTTATCTTTTTCTTTTTTCTCCAGTTCCACTTTGGTAAATGGAGTAACTAATTCTAATGCCATACGACTACCTCCGAGATAGGCATTACGCCCAGCTCTTTTAACTACATTGTCTATATTAGAAACAGACTATTTATTAAGTTCTTTTACTTTTGGTGAGATTTTACGGTTTTGTTTTTTAGATGATTCTTTGTAAAGAATAATGATACGACCGATTTTTAGTACTGTATCACAACCAATCTCATCTTCTAAGATTTCAGCAACTTCATGAATATCTTCATCAGTATTTTGAAGAAGTGTTACTTTAATCAATTCGCGTGCATCTAGTGCATTACGAATACTTGTTTTAATTTGGTCGTTAAGACCATTTTTACCAATTTGAACAATTGGTTTCATTGAATGTGCTTGTGATTTCAAAAAAGCACGTTGTTTTGATGTTAACATATCTATAACTCTAAGGGCATTCTCAAAAGCAGATGTCACTAGATAGTCATCTGATTGCTAGCCCAGGCTCAAATCAAGTAAAATTGACTTGAACTTCCTTTCTTTTTATTTTCCTTAAATCAACGCTTTACGAAGAAGAACAGCCACACCTTCTGGTGCCCAAGCTGCAATCTTCACTGGATTAGCTTGTGAGGCTTTAATACGAATCCAACCAAGTCCTGAATAAACCACATCCATTTTATCTTTGATGGTAAATTCATGGCGGACAAGTTTTGGAAACTCAGCCAATTCTTTATCACTTGGTGGTGTCAAAAGACTACCAACGTGTTTATCGTAAAAGGCATCGGCACCAGCTAATTTAGTACGGTGTAATTTCAAATTATTATCAAAATAAGCTGTGAAACCTTGTTTGTCACCAGCCACAAAATCAAAGCGACCCAAACCAGCTAAGAACAAAGTTTGTTCAGGATTGAGTTGGTAAGTTTTTGGTTTGATTTCTTTCTTAGGACTAATGTATTTTAAGTTTTTATCGCTAAGGTAATGCGCCATTTGGTGACGGTGAATGATACCTGGTGTATCGAAAATATGGCTACCGTCATCCAATGGGATTTCAATCTTATCAAGAGTTGTTCCTGGGAATCGAGAAGTTGTAATAATATCTTTTTCACCAGTAATTTCTTTGATGATAGCATTGATAAGTGTTGATTTACCAACGTTAGTCACACCTACCACATAAACATCACGTCCACGACGTAATTTTTCAATCTTATCAATCAAGTCCTTGATAGCTTGGTGATTTTGTGCACTTGTCAAGATAACGTCAACTGGTCGAAGTCCTTCTTCGTGAGCACGCTCAGTCAACCATTGTGTCACTTTTCCTGTTTTTACAGATTTTGGCAAAATATCTTTTTTGTTTCCGACAAGAAGAACATCATTGCCAGAGACAAAGCGTGACATTCCTGGGATAACTGATCCGTTAAAATCAAAGATATCCACAACATTAACCACAAGAGCATCACTATCACCAACTTCATGTAGAAGTTTTAAGAACTCATCATCTGTGATATGAACATCAGTGATTTCGTTATAGTGACGTAATCTAAAACATCTTTGACAATACAATTCACCAGTTTCTAAACCTTTTTCAAGGGCTGCTTTTGGTGTGTATCCTGCTTGTTCTTTATCTTCTGTTTGAATTTTGGCTCCGCAGCCAATACATAATAATTCTTCCATTAAATTCCTTTTTGATATTGGATTTTTCCGTATTTTTCTTCAAGTTTAGCCCAAACACGACGTTCACGCCAACGATTAATTCTAGTATTCCAAGCATCAGATTTAACCAAAGGTTTAACCAAAACAGATTGAATATCTGCACGGTGTGCCGCACGAATATCTGTCATCAACTGGTCACCAACCATGATAACTTCGTCACGGTCAAATCCATAACGCTTAATGGCTTTATTAATACCACGTGTGAAAGGCTTCATGGCACGGCTAACAAAATCCACACCAAAGCGTGATACCGCACGATCAACACGTGAATGACTATTATTTGATACAACAACAACTGAAATGTCAGCCATGGTCATTTCATCCAACCACGCGCGTACTTCAGGTGTCCCATCTGGGTTATTCCATGCAATTAAGGTATTATCTAAATCTACTAAAACGGCATGAATTCCATGTCGCAACAAATCGTCTGCTTTTAAATCATAAACTGCCTCAACCACGAAGGTCGGCCTATAATCGTCTATACTCAAATTACTCTCCAAAAAAATATATTTTACTATTTATTTTAACATATTTAGACCAATATGGCGAATTGGATAATACCTTAATTTAATAAAAAAGAGTGGAAAACCACTCTTTAATGAAATTGTTATTGCAATTGTTTTTTGACGACTACTAAATCTCGTAAAGAAATTAATAGAACCGCACCGATAATAAAAATCATTCCTAGAAAATCCATCGGATAAAAGACTTCGTGCATAATAGTCAAAGAAAAGAAAACTGAAGAAATTGGTTCAACACAGGCAAGCAAACTTCCCTTAACCGCGCCAACAATAGCTGTTCCCTTTAAAAATAAGCTATAGGCAAAAACCGTTCCAACAATGATGATTCCAAACAAACCAATCCAATTGCCAACATTTAGCACTAGAGTGTATTGCCATGGATGTACCAAAATCGGAAAAACAATTCCACCCATAATCATGCCAAGACCAATAACTGTGAAGCTACCATACTCACGAATTAATTTCGCCGGTAAAATAATATAAAACGAATAAGTTACCGCTGAAAACAATCCCCAAGCAAAACCACATGGCGTGATAGCTAGCCCATCAAGGCGCCCATGCATTGCAATGATAAAAGTTCCTAAAACCGCTAAGATAATCGCCAATATTTCACTTCCTCTTGGCAGTTGTTTCTTTCTCAAAGAGACATAGGCCAAAACAAGAATTGGCGCCATATACTGTATAACCGTTGCTGTCCCTGCATTTGTGCTTTCAATTGCTCTTAGATAAGCATACTGATTCATCACAAGCCCAATCAGTGAAAAAATGGCAATACCACCAAGTGCTTTTAGTGACGTCACAGCCTTCAAAAACGTCTCACACTGATTGAGTGCTGCAATAGTCGTCATTATCACACCAGCTGTAATTAAACGTACACAAGACAATAAGTCGACATTAATTCCATGGGCCATCAAATATTGCCCTGAAACCCCAGAAATCCCCCAGAATATCCCTGCAATAAGAACCATAATAGTTCCCTTAAACATCTTATTCATCTTAACTCCATCTACCTTACCAAATAAAATTCAGCTCCAAGTATAACACATTTACTGGTCATAAAACACACCATTTATGACACTTTTTGTAAAGTAATCTTTCTAAAAATTCTATTATTTTTGGAGATTAAAAAAGGGAGTAAAATAAATTAAAAATAGCTTTAATACTTCTCCGACTAGATTGTCAAGCCATGCTATATGGAATTAAAAAAATCACCCCGAAGGATGATTTCTTAGTTATCTTATTCTTCTTTTAATTTTGCCAACTCTTGTGCCAATAATTTAAGGGCAACTTGTGGGTTTGCTTTACCTTTTGTGGCTTTCATCAAGAATCCAGTGAAGGCTTTGTCAGCATTACGTTTACCTGACTTGAAGTCAGCAACGGCAGCTTCATTGTCTTCAAAGACTTGGTGGATAATTGGAATAAGCACCGCAGGGTCAGAAATTTGAACCAAACCAGCTTTTTCAACGTATTCACGCGCAGAACCACCATTTTTAGCCAAGTGAACAAAGACTTTCTTGGCAATTTTTGATGAAATTGTACCATCAGCAATGATAGCAAGCATTTCAACAAGGTTTTCTGGTGTTAACAAGATTTCAGAAAGTGTTTTGTTTTCGCTGTTAAGGAATTGAGCCACTTCACCTTGCAACCAGTTAGAAACGTGTTTAGCATCACCACCAAGAGCTACTGCACTTTCAAAGAAATCAGAAGTTGCTTTTGTTGCAGTTAATTGAGCAGCATCGTAAGCTGTCAAGCCAAATTCATTAATGTATTTAGCACGACGTTCTTTTGGAAACTCTGGAAGAGTTTGACGCATTTCTTCAATCCATTCGTCAGACACTTCGTAAAGTGGTAGATCTGGTTCTGGGAAGTAACGGTAATCTGATGAACCTTCTTTGACACGCATCAAGATTGTTTCACCAGTTGATTCATCATAACGACGAGTTTCTTGTTGAATTTGACCACCTGAACGAAGTACTTGTGCTTGACGTTTTTGTTCATAGATAAGACCTTTACGCACGTTGTTAAATGAGTTCAAGTTTTTCAACTCAGCTTTTGTACCAAATTCTTCTTGACCATAAGGGCGAAGAGAAATATTGGCATCCACACGCATAGAACCTTCTTCCATCTTAACATCAGAAATACCAGTGTATTGGATAACTTCTTTAAGAGCAGTTAGATAAGCGTAAGCTTCTTCTGGTGAACGCATATCAGCTTCAGATACGATTTCGATAAGTGGCACACCTTGACGATTAAGGTCAACATATGAGTAACCATCAGTACCGTGAGTGTTTTTACCAGCATCTTCTTCCAAATGAGCACGTTCGATACGAATTTTCTTAGTTGAACCATCTTCAAGTTCAATTTCAATCCAACCATTGTATCCAATTGGTTCATCAAATTGTGAAATTTGATAAGCTTTTGGATTATCTGGGTAGAAATAGTTTTTACGGTCAAAGTGCATGTTTTGGTGAATGTCCATGTTAAGGGCTAAAGCCGCTTTGATACCAGCGTCAATAACACCTTTGTTTATCACTGGAAGAACACCTGGGAATGACCAGTCGATAACATTTGTATTGGTATTTTGTTCGTTACCAAAGTGTGCTGATGTCGGTGAAAAAATCTTTGAATTTGTATTTAACTCAACGTGGACTTCAAGCCCGATGACTGTTTCAAAGTTCATTATTTGTCACCTCCAAAAATAACGGGTTGTTGTTTATGATAATCAGTTGTTGCTTCAAAGGCTGCAGCAGCTTGATAGATTGTTTCTTCACTGTATTTAGGACCAATCAATTGCATACCAACTGGAAGACCTTGAGCAAATCCTGCAGGAATTGAGATACCTGGAAGACCAGCCAAGTTAACAGGAATTGTCAAAATATCAGCCAAATACATCGCAACTGGATCATGGTTAAGTGAATCCAAATCAAATGCAACGCTTGGTGCTGTTGGACCTAAGATGAGGTCGTAGTCAGCAAAGATTTTTTCGAAATCACGGATAATCAATGTACGAACTTGACCAGCTTTTTTGAAGTAAGCATCATAGTAACCTGAAGACAAGCTAAATGTACCAAGCATGATACGACGTTTCACTTCATCACCAAATCCTTCGCTACGAGTGTTCACGTAAATATCTTCAAGGTTGCTATAGTTTTCAGTACGGTAACCATAACGAATACCATCAAAGCGTTGCAAGTTTGAAGAAGCTTCTGATGAGGCAATGATATAATAAACCGCTACACCATATTTACTGTGTGGAAGGCTAACTTCTTCAACAGTAGCTCCAAGTTTTTCAAAATGTTTTGCAGCATTAAGAATTGTTTCTTTAACTTCTGGGTCAATACCTTCACCAAGATATTCTTTTGGAAGAGCAATCTTCATCCCTTTAATATCTTGACCGATTTTACCAGTAAAGTCAGGAACTTTGCGGTCAGATGATGTCGCATCTTTAGCATCGTGTCCAGCAATAACGTTTAACAATTGGGCATTTTCTTTAACCGTTTGAGCAAATGGACCAATTTGGTCAAGTGAGCTACCAAAGGCAATCAAACCAAAACGTGACACACGACCATAAGTTGGTTTCAAACCAACGACACCGTTGAAGGCTGCTGGTTGGCGGATAGAACCACCAGTATCAGAACCAAGTGACAAACGAACTTGACCTGAGGCAACAGCTGTTGCAGAACCACCAGATGATCCACCAGGGACTTTAGTTTGATCCCAAGCATTTTTAGTTTTCTTGAAGTATGATGTTTCAGTTGAACCACCCATGGCAAATTCATCCATATTTGTTTTACCGATAACCACCATATCTTTACCGTAAAGTTTTTCAACAGCAGTCGCATCAAAAATTGGTTCATAGTTGTAAAGCATTTTAGATGCAGCTGTAGTCAAAATACCACGAGTTGAAATATTATCTTTAACAGCCAAAGGAATACCTGACATCACATTATCAGCATCAATTCCTTTTTCATCAATAGCTGCTGCTTGAGCTAGCGCAGCTTCTTCAGAAACAGTGATGAATGAATCTACGGCTGCTTCGCGTTCTTTAATATCTTCAAGGGTTGCTTTTGTTAATTCAACCGCTGAAATTTCTTTATTGACAAGAAGGTCATGCAACTCATCAATTGATTTTGTATTAAATGACATTAAGCATCTCCTCCGTCTTCTAGGATAGCAGGAACTTTAATATAGTAATTTTCAGATTGAGGCACGTTTTTAAAGAGCTCATCACGATCATCGCCAGCTACTGCAACGTCTTCACGCATAACAGTCTTACGATCTGCCATTGTAGTTGTTACAGGGACTCCCTCTGTATCAACTTCATTCAAGAGTTCTACCATATCTACAATCTTAGACAAAGTTGTCGCAAATTCTGTTGTTTCTTCTTCAGAAAATGACAATTTTGACAGATTTGCCACATGACGAACTTCTTCTTCTTCAGAAATTTTCATCTCTATCTCTCCTTGATAAAATTAAATCGTAAACCAAATTTACAATATAGTCCTTAAAATTATACCACAATTTAAGACTCTTTAACATGTAAAAGAAAGTGAGAAAGCTCTTTCCAGAGAATTTTTCACACTTTTCTTCTAAAGCAAAAAAAGAAGTGGTCATCCACTTCTTTCAACTTAAATAATCTTTGCACCTAAAACATTTTTGAAATGATTTAAAGCAAACTGATGATTTTCTTGTGTTAAGCTCGCTACTGCCGCAGCAGGAATCTCAATATCATACCCAAGATTATAGGCATCAATAGCTGTGTGTAATACACAAATATCCGTTAGAACACCTGTCAAAACTACTGTTGTGATACGACGTTCACGGAGTCGAATATCTAAATCAGTCCCTGAAAAAGCTGAATAATGACGTTTATCCATCCAAAAGACACGTTGATCTGACTGGATTGTTTCATACAAGTCGGCTAGTTTACCATACAAATCACGTCCACTTGTCCCCTTGATATTATGTGGCGGGAACAATTTTGCTTCTGGATGAAAATCATCACCTTCATCATGAGCATCAATGGCAAAGAAGATATAGTCTCCAGCTTCATACGCTTCTTTAGTTACTCGGACAATATCATCTTCAATAGCTTGCGCTGGTTTTCCAGCAGTCAATTTACCATCGTCAGCTACAAAATCGTAGGTATAATCAATTGAAATAAGAGCTTTTGTCATTAATTATATTCCTTTAATTTATCAAAGATACCTTCATTGATGACTTTAAGGTAAGTACCTTTCATACCCAATGAACGGCTTTCGATAATTCCTGCTGATTCCAATTTACGTAGGGCATTAACAATAACTGAACGTGTGATACCAATGCGGTCAGCAATAACTGATGCAGTTAAGCGACCTTCTGTACCGTCTAATTCACCCAAAATAGCTGATACAGCTTTCATTTCTGAGTAAGAAAGAGTGTTGATGGCCATGTTAACAGCTGTTTGTTTACGAATAGTTTCTTCAAGATTTTCAGTTTGAAGGTTAAGTAATTGGATACCAACTACTGTAGAGGCAATTTCAACAAGAATCAAATCATCTTCTAAAAACTCTTTATCATTACGCCAAATGATAAGAGAACCTAGACGCATACCACCACCATAAATTGGTGCAATAGTTGTCAAGCCATCAGGGTAGATATCTTTTGATTCTACTGGGAAAATAGTCAATTCATTATCCACAGACAAGTTTGCCTCTGTGTCGTAAACACGACTAGCCGCTTTAACATAGCTTTCTGGGAATTGTTTAGCGTCAAAGAATTCCTCTACGCGGTCAGTATTTGTTTTATACTTCATTGCATAACCAAGAAGGTTACCTCCTCCGTTGATGATGCAAGCGTTACAATCAATGATATCAGCTAATTGAGCAGCCATTGTATTATATGGCAATTCAGTGTCTAAGCTGTCAACAGAGCGTTGCAAAATTGATGTAATCTTTCGTGTTTTTTCTAATAAATTCGGCATTTTCTACTTCCTTTGCGTTATTTGCGTTACAATTATATCAAAGGAACCCTTATTTTGCAAACAATTATCAGAAAATTTCTGTATCTTCTGATAACTTTGTAAGCGGATACTTTTCAACCTGAATTTAATCAAAAAAATCATTAGAACGTTCGTTTTTTTAAGCCTTACCAAGCTAAAAAAGCGATAACATTCTAATGATTAGTTCCTATCGTCTATATTGACTTAGAACACGTGTTAATTTCTCTTGGACCTCTGCCAATTCTTCAACACGTGGCAAATATACAATTCGGAAGTGATCTGGTTCTTTCCAGTTAAATCCTTTACCAGGAACCAACATCACTTTTTCTTGTTTCAATAACTCTAAACAGAATTGTTCATCGTCATCGATTTGATACATATCACGATCAATTTTAGGGAAAATGTAAAGCCCTGCTTCTGGTTTCACTGCTGACAAACCTGGAACTTCATTAACTGCTTTATAAATGAAGTTACGTTGTTCGTAGATACGACCTCCAGGAATCAAAAGTTCATCAACTGATTGGTAACCACCTAGAGAAGTTTGCACAACATTTTGCCCCAGTACATTGGCACAAAGTCGCATATTAGCTAGCATATTAAGCCCTTCAATATAGCCCTTAACGTTATGCTTAGGACCTGATAGAACCATCCAACCAACACGGAAACCACAAATGCGATGTGATTTTGATAAACCATTCATTGACACGCAGAAAACATCTGGTGCTAAGCTAGCAATTGCTGTATGTTTTTTACCGTCCATTACCAAGCGATCGTAGATTTCATCTGCGAAAATGATTAAGTCATTTTGACGAGCAATTTCTACAATCTCTTTTAACAAATCATCTGGGTACAAAGCACCCGTTGGGTTATTAGGATTTATGATAACAATCGCTTTAGTATTTGATGTAATTTTTGACTTGATGTCATCAATATCAGGATACCAATTAGCTTGTTCATCACAGAGATAATGCACCGCATTTCCTCCTGCTAGGCTAACGCAAGCTGTCCACAATGGATAGTCTGGCATAGGAACCAAAACTTCATCACCGTCATCAAGAAGAGCTTGCAACGACATTGAAATCAACTCAGAAACACCGTTTCCTAGGTAAATATCATCAATATCCACATGTGGGAAACCTTTTAATTGACAGTATTGCATAATAGCCTTACGGGCAGAAAAAATTCCTTTACTATCAGAATACCCTTCACTGTTTCGTGCATGAGCAATCAAGTCACGAATAACTTCGTCTGGTGCTTGAAAACCAAAAGCTGCTGGGTTCCCAGTATTGAGGCGAAGAATTTTTTCCCCATTAGCAATCATGCGGTTTGCTTCATCAAGAATTGGGCCACGAATATCATATGCAACGTGTTCTAGCTTTGAAGATTTATCAAATATTTTCATAGATTTTACCTCGTTTCAAATATTATAAACTTTCCTTTATAATTTTTCAATCCAAGAAAGGTCCGTTAATCGTAAAAAATAATCAAGATAGTTATCATCAGAGGATAGTTCTTTTTCAATTTTCCGAACGGTAGCTGTGTAGTCTGTGATAATCCCATCGGTACTAGTTTCTAGGTACCTTTGAATATCATCTCTAGAATTAACTGTCCAAACATAGATTTTCTTACCATTTTGATGCGCCCTACGAGCTAAAAATTCATTATAAGAAAAGTCCTCAATTGCATAAAAATCCACTTTTTGACTTGTGAAATCACCAAGTTGAAATGAAATCGTATAACCAGACTGAATAGTAGGATCAAGCTGTTTGACTTTCTCAATAGTCTTTAAATCAGCGGACATAACCAGATAAGAAGAAACGATATTTAGCTCTTTCATTTTATCCACAAAAAGTTGTTCATAATTATCAGGCTCATTTCCAGCTGGTTTTAGTTCAACTAACAACTTAACTCCTAACTGTTTAGCCTTAGCGACGTACTCTTCAAATGAAACTATTTTTGATTGGTGTCCAGATTGTTTTATTTTTAAACCAAGGACATCTTTAGCCTGAGATTTGGAAATACTAATATTTTTTCCAGTTAGACGTTTAAGGTTATCATCATGGCTAACAATAAAGTGACCATCCTTTGATAAAATAATATCCATTTCTGAATAAGTTGCTCCTGCCTTAGCAGCTGCTTCTAAAGACTCTAAAGAATTTTCAACACCTTGAGAAACCATTCCTCTGTGGGCAATAATCGCTAAATCTTTTGACGGTTCCCCAGAAGTTTTCAAAGCGTTGTATGTAAAATTAATACCACCAATAGCTACCAAAAGTCCAGTCAAAGCTAACAAGCGATGTTGCTTTTTCCTTTCATCAGTAAACTGATTCTGAATTTTCTCATGTTCAAATCCCTTTAACAGATATGAGAGGGAGGTTAGCTTAAATGCCAAACGTCCTGCAAAAAGGACACCCCAGACATATGATAAAAATAAGGTTTCAACCCAAAAAGTTTTATCACTGCCATCGACAAGAGCAGCTAAAGTAATTCCAAATCCACTTAACAGCCCAACAATTGCTATAACCGCTAGAGCTATGATACCAATTCCAAATAATCTAAAGAATTTCTTTCCCTGAGTCAACTGCCAAGATGTCTTCATATGATGAGCAAAACGTTGTTCATTTTGAGAGACCGCTAAAGGAAGAGCATAAATAAAACGTAGATTGAGATAAGCCAAGATAATATATAAGCCATAATAAATCACTTTGCCATTTGTAGATTTCACCAACTCTCCTGAAATAAAATTAGGAATATAGAGATTTTCTAGCAAAGATGATGATACCAAAAATTCAACAAATGGAATGGTCAAAATCAAATATAATAGGAAAGCCAAAAAATGCCAACCAGAAATCAATTTAAAGAAATTACGGCTTCTCTCCTTGAAATAAGAGAATCCCACTCCAAGCTTAGATTCCTTGCACTCAATAATTTCTACTAATAAAGAAAACTCTAGGTAAACTAAAAAGGCTAGCAGTAAAAGATATAAAAAAAGTACAAGCAAAGTCAGAGGGTTGGTTAAAAAACTCAATAAATTATCTGTAGTAATTCCTGGGATATTTGAATTAACCAAAATAACTCTTAAAAGTAAAGACAACATATAAGCTCCAACTGTCGTCATCAACAACTGGAGAATACTTGCCCTTAAGATATAAGTATACTTGTGTCTGTTTAAGTCCTTTAAAACATTTTTGATATCTTTAATCATACTTTTCCTCACTTTTACCATTATAGCAAAAATATTCAGAAAAATTCCTTAAACGCTTTCATTTTTTACCCAAATAGAGTATAATAATTTTAGGGATATTTCTCATGATAATTGTAAGCGGTTAACGTTTGATTATCTTATCCCGACTAGCTTATTAAAATTATTGATATGGGCAGGAAGTTTGGAATGCGGAATGCTGTTATCTTATTAACAGCTGACAGATAACTAACCTTAGTTCTCGATAAACCAAGATTTCTTACCAGTCCTACATTTTCGCTCACTTTTACGCTCTTGCTAGCATAATTAAGGAGGCAGCTTATGTCACATCATTATGAAAAAATCCTAATTGCTATTGATGGTTCTTATGAATCAGAATTGGCTTTTGAAAAAGGGGTAAATGTTGCACTACGCAACAACGCAGAGTTACTACTTACACACGTCATTGATACACGCGCTTTGCAAAGCGTAGCTACTTTCGATACTTACGTCTATGAAAAACTCGAACAAGAAGCTAAAGAAGTATTGGATGACTACGAAAAACAAGCTCGCGATAAAGGATTGACAAAAATCAAACAAATCATTGAATTTGGCAATCCAAAAACACTCCTAGCTCGTGATATTCCTGATAAAGAAAAAGCTGATTTGATTATGGTTGGGGCTACTGGTCTTAACACATTTGAACGACTTCTTATTGGTTCTTCATCAGAATACATTATGCGCCATGCAAAAGTCGATTTGCTAGTTGTTCGTGATAGCGAAAAGACATTCTAAGTCTTGAGTAATATCAATTCTCTTTAATAATAATTTTTAATCAACTATTCTATAATTACGAAAAAAGCCAAGTTAGTCTAATGACTAGCTTGGTTTCTTTTTTTACGATTTAACGATTTTTGAATTTGTCGGTCCAGCTCACGTTTAATTGCAGGTTCTGGTGCAAATTTTTCTTCCCAATCATCTGGTTTTAAAATCTTATGTGTAACTGGATCAAAGTGCGCTTGACCATCAGGGAATATTTTACCCATATTTGACTCATGAACAATATCAAAAAATGGTTTTGGGTCAACCCCCATCAAAACAAAGGAACCATAAGTCAAATACAACAAATCCGTCAAAGCATCCACCTGACCAACAAGTGGTGTCTCAGGATGTTCTTTACTTTTAATTTTATGAACAGCTTTATCCACAGCTTCATGCAAATTAGCTACAGATTGTTGGAAAGCTTCTGGATTTCCTTTACTTGTCGCATACAAGAATTCGACAATCTCTTCAACTTTGAAATCAGAGCGATGGTCAGCTTCCTCAACCCCATATAATCTAGGAGTCTCATAAGTTTCACCGTCCATTTGATGGTGGAAATCTTTGACTTTATTGAAGTTGTCATCTTGACTATCAAAGCGTTCACCAACTTCAACGTGAATCAAACCATAGTGAGCTAAGGCTTTTGAAATACCATCATTGTTGTTAGTATCTGTTGTATAAGTTGCTACGGACTTGACAGACTCGATAGCATTTCCCATAGCAACACTAATACCGACACCAGATAACATTTCAATATCATTATCAGAATCACCAAAGGCCATGACCTCATCTAGGCTAAAGCCAAACATCTCACCGACTCGCTCAATTCCTTTGACTTTGGATTGTCCCTTTGAAATCAAGTCAGCTGAATAAGGGCTACTACGTGTGACTTTAATATAAGGAAAAGCATTTTGAATATTAGCTGTTTCACCTTCAGTTGCCACAAACACCACTTGATAAATCGGTTGACGCATAATCGCCAATAACCCATTTAAATTTTGTGGTTTGAAACGTCGGATAAAGTGTTTAAAACTGCGCTCCACCGCTTTTGCCCAACGTTTCGGAACAAGGGTGCTGACAACTTGACCAAAGCGACTTGTCCCCATGTTGATAATACGAGAGCCTAGCAAACCTGAAGCTGTTCCCAGAGAGATTTCACGGCGATGATCATTGGCATAACGAATCAAACGATAAACCGTCGACACAGCCATTTGATTATGATAAAGCACCTGATCTCGTGTAAAAATATATTGACCATTATAAGAAATAGCAAAATCCAAACCAAGATTTTCTAGATATGGTTGCACAAAACCTGGACCACGTCCCGTTGCCACTCCCACAAAAATTCCTTGTTTTTTCAAACTATTTATAGCTTTCAAGGTCGATTGTTGCACATTCTTACGATCATTCAAAAGTGTCCCATCAATATCAAAAAATACTGCTTTTATTGCCAAACCGTTTCTCGCCCTCCCTCTTTATGTTAAAATAGATTATATCACATTTTTAAAAGGAAGTTTTATTGTCATGAAAAAAATCCTTGTCTTGCACACGGGTGGCACCATTTCAATGCAGGCTGATGAAGCTGGTCATGTCCGCCCAGAAAATGATAATCCGATGAACCATGTCGGTGTCAATCTTGAGAACATTCAAGTGACAGCACTTGATTTTTTTAATGTTCCAAGTCCCCATATTACACCAAGACACATGTTAAAGCTTTATCAAAAAATAAAAGAAGAAGCTGAAAACTATGATGGTGTTGTCATCACTCATGGTACTGATACCCTTGAAGAAACAGCCTATTTTCTCGATACAATGGAAGTTCCTAACATTCCAATCGTCCTTACTGGTGCCATGCGCTCATCAAATGAGTTAGGTAGTGATGGTGTTTATAACTATCTTAGCGCCCTTCGCGTTGCTAGCCATGAAAAAGCCATCGGCAAAGGTGTCTTGGTCGTTATGAATGATGAAATTCATGCTGCAAAATACGTCACAAAAACACACACTACTAACGTTTCAACCTTCAGAACACCCATTCATGGGCCACTTGGCATCATCATGAAACACGATATTCTCTTTTTCCGTACCGCAGAACCTCGTGTTCGCTTTGATTTGCAAGATATCTCAGGTACAGTTCCTATCATCAAAGCTTACGCTGGTATGGGAGGCGATGGTATCATTAGTTTCCTTAATCCAAGCAACGTTCAAGGTGTGGTCATCGAAGCACTTGGTGCTGGAAACATGCCACCACGCGCTGCTGAAGAAATCTATGACCTCATCAAGCAAGGAGTTCCTGTTGTCCTTGTCTCACGTTGCTTTAACGGTATTACTGAACCTGTTTATGCCTACGAAGGAGGCGGCGTTCAACTCGCTAATGCTGGGGTTATGTTCGTCAAAGAACTCAATGCCCAAAAAGCCCGCTTAAAACTCCTTATCGCCTTAAACGCAGGCTTAAAAGGACAAGAACTAAAAGAATATATCGAAGGATAAAAAATCCACACAAAAAAGCTGAAATCCGAATCTGGACTTCAGCTTTTTTACTCTTCATCAGGAATGTATTCTAAAATATCACCAGGTTGGCAGCCTAACTCACGACAAATCGCATCTAGTGTCGTTAAACGAACCGCTTTTGCTTTACCTGTTTTTAGGATAGAGAGATTAGCATTTGTAATACCGATACGTTCAGCTAATTCACCTGATTTCATTTTTCGTTTTGCTAATTCAACATCAAGATTAATTTGAATCATATGACTACCTCTAAATTGTAAATTCATTTTCTTCAGCAATGATATTAGCTTCTTTTAAAATCATTGAAAATACCCAAACAACAAATGCAGCTACCAGATAAGCCCAGTTAACAAAAGTCAAAACTCCTGAACCAGAACACAAACTTTGGAACCAACTATCTAAAAATGCAAGGGCAATAAAATTGTACTCAACATAACGAGCTAGTTTTACATTTTCTGGTGTAAAAATATTATTATCGATGATATTTTTGAAAAATAATTTCACAAAAATAAGGAGCGCAATCCAAAGGCATGAATTAACAGCAAACAAACTAAGAAATGATGGCGAATGCAAGAGCTTTTCCGGAATATCAACGTTAAGTGAAAAACCATTTCCAGCTTGATTAGTCAAATCTATATGAGGTTGTGTTAAAGAAAGAGTAATTCCGACTATTGTAGATAAGATGATTAAAGCAATCGTAACATTAATAATAACATTAGCAACTTTCAAAGCTTTATAGTTTGTTTTTTTCATGATTGTCTCCTTAAAAATATTTTCCCATTAAGCTAAGTGACGAGCACGAAGCCATTTACTAATCACAACAGCAAGGACCAAAAAGCCGCAAACTGAAAAGTCAACTGTCATATTACTTGTATTAGAAGCATTTGTCAAGATGTTTTGGAAAACTGATACCACAAATGTGTAAAGAGTTGCTTTTTTCAAAAAGCTATAAGTACGGTCTGAAAGAATATCAGCAACTGTCAAATCAGAAAGGAAAGCTTTTAATTTAGTAAGTCCGTAAATAATGGCACCATTTACCAGACAAGTCAAAAATGTAATGCCCCAAGTATGTTGGCTCTTACTAATTGCCCACTCAATCATACCGTATTGACCTAGAGCCATTTTATCGTAACCGTAAAAATGTGAAGCAAAGTCAGCAAGAATGATTAAAACAAGACTCACAACAGTGATGTTGATAGCAATTTTAGCAACAGTTTTGACAGCAGTTTCGATAGTTTTTGTATTCATAATAAATCTCCTTTTTATATTAATAAATGATAGGTATAACGAAAATGATCTTTGGTTTAAGCCGTGCGACGTGCACGTAGGTATTTAACAAGTAGATAAACAAGAACGAAATAAGCGCAAATTGAAAAATCAAAAATAAGATGTGCTTGATGCATTGATGTTGATAGCATATTTTGAAGAAATGATACAAAGAATGTATAAAGGCTAGCTTGTTTTAAGAAACGGTAGGTTTTATCAGCCAAAATATCTTTTACTGTAAAGTTGGCAATAAAGTGTTTGAGTTGTGTCAATCCATAAATCATAGCGCTATTTGTTACAATTGTCAGAGCTGTTACTAATCAAGTATTCGTTTCTTTTCCAATTGTCCAATCAATCACGTAATGACCAACATTGACTGTATCATATCCATAAATATGTGAAATTAAATCTGCCAAAATTGTTAAGACTAAAACGACATTTGTAAGATTAATAGCAACTTTAGCAACTGTTTTGACGATGTTTTCGATAGTTTTTGTGTTCATGATAAATCTCCTAAAAA